>JACQVA010000053.1 GCA_016210005.1 Deltaproteobacteria bacterium
AAAACCAACCCCGCCGCTTCCACCACCGCCGTCACGCATGTACGTCTACCGCAATCCAACCTCCGTGTCCAGAGGCCACAAGTCGGGCAGGGTCAGCTCATAGGTGAGCACCGGGGTCGGCGGCGGCGGTAGCTCCACCCGTGGAGGCGGCGGCGTGCAGGCCGTTGACAAGAAGCCCGCAAGCAACACCACGCCCAAGCCCGTCGTTCGGTTCATACGGCGGCAACATTTCCACAGCGCCTGCGGTATCACAATCGGGCCGGCACGAGCACAGGTGGGGACCACGGGCGTAGGCTCCGGGCTTTCCCTCGCTCGCTTGTCGCGCCCGGAGTTGGCAGGCGCAGCCTGCCCTACTACTGACCCGAAACACGCCCGCTGTCCCTCAGCCATGTCCGGTAATTCCTGCCAAGTTTCATCCTTGAAGGGCCCACGTCGCAGACGCGGGGCATCGCTCTTCAGGAACAACTGACTTTGTCCGTGGAACTGCCGGCCCTGCCCGCTCACGCCAGACCGTTGGGATTTCTGTCGCCCTTTGTGCTACACGGCGCCGCACGGCAGGGTCTTGGTTCTCGCTTGTCAGTTCCTGGAGAAATCCCAGGGCGCCGGCCGATGGTGGACGATTCGAACCTGGGAGGGACGGCGAATGGGCTCCACGCGACGTGTTGCACTAATAGCTTCGGGGTTGTGCGTCATGGTCTGTCTTGGCGCGCCGGCGAGGCGGGCCGATGCCGGGCTCGTTGCGTGCTCGACCACCGACCTCGTCAACGCGGTGCAGGCCGCGGTGACGGCGGGCGGCGCCCAACCGATCGATCTGACTGCCGGATGCACCTACACGCTCAGCGCGATTCACACGGGCGCTGGATTCGTGAACGCGACGGGGCTGCCGTACATCGAAAACGGAACCAGTCCGGTCAACCTGATGATCAACGGGCACGGCGCCACTATTGCCCGCGATGCGGGGGCGCCGCAGTTTCGGTTTTTTCTGGTGTTCGCAGGGAATAGACTGGAACTGGCCAACCTGATGCTGAGCGGTGGCCGGGCGCCGGACAGCACCGTCGGCCAGGGCGGCGTCGGCGGTGCAATCGACAACTTCGGTACGGTGCTGCTGGCTTCCGTGACCTTGGTCGGGAACCGTGCTGGTGACGGTCTCAACCCGAGCGGAGCGGGCTTTGACGGCGGCTATGGCGGGGCTATCTACAACCACGATACCGGCGTTCTGTCGATCAGCAACTCGGCGATCAGCAACAACACGGCCGGCAACGGCGGCAACGGAATCGGTACTGCGATCGGCGGCGGTGGCGGCCAGGGCGGGGCGATCATCAACTTCGGTACGGCGGAGATCACCAGCGGCACGCTGAGCGGCAACAAGGCCGGAAACGGCGGGAGGGGCGGCACCGGCGCAAGCGGCGGGGTGGGAGGAGACGGCGGCGGCATCTACAATGTCGGCACGTTCACCATGTTTGGCAGCCTGGTGGCCAATAACACCGCCGGAAATGGGGGTGAGAGCGGTGGAGGTACGGGACCGCCCGGAGGATCGGGTGGGGGCATCGTCAACAACCAAGCCACGCTTACGATCACCGATTCCACCCTGCGGGACAACACTGCCGGCAATGGCGGGGCCAGCGCGTCGGTCGGCGGGCTCGGCGGTCACGGCGGCGGGATCTACAACCTCGGCGCGCTGACCGCCACTCGGATTGCGATCACCGGCAACACGGCCGGCACCGGCGGCAGCGGCCAGGTCGGCGGGCCGGGGGGAAACGGCGGCGGCCTGATGACGTCCTTCGGGACCGCGACGGTTGCGAACAGCACCGTCAGCTCGAATGTGGCCGGCAGCACCGGAAGCGGGGGCGCGTCGCTCGGTGGTGCCGGCGGCGGGATTCATGCGGCCGCGGCGACAAATTTGATCAATACCACCGTCGCCTTCAATACTGCGCCCTACCTGAGCGGCGGAGTCGCGCGGCAGAGTGCCACCGTGTCGCTGCGGAACACCATCGTCGCCGACAACACGGGCGGCAACTGCTCCGGCACGATCACCAATACCGGCAACAATCTGGACTCGGGTACAACCTGCAGCTTCGGATCGGCCAACGGATCGAAGAGCAGCGCGAATGCAAACCTCGGCGCACTGGAGGATGGAGCCCTGACTCGCTATCACCCGCTGCAAGTGCCCAGCGACGCGATCGATGCGGGCGATGACGCGACGTGCGCTGCCGCGCCGATCAGCGGTGTCGACCAGCGTCTCACCGTGCGCCCGCAAGGCGCGCACTGCGACATCGGCGCTTACGAGGCGGGTGCCGTACCGCCCACGACGGCCGCGTCCCCCACTCCAACCGAGACGACCACGGGCGCACCGACCGAGACGCCGACCCAATCACCAACCGGAACACCGACACCAGTGCCGCCATCCGCCTGCGCCGGCCCGTCGAATGGCCGCGTGAGCTGCTGGAAGGGTGACGGGAACCCTAACGACTCCATCGGCAGCAATCACGGTGCGCTGGCAGGCAACACAACGTATGCCGCGGGGATCGAAGGACAGGGGTTCAGCTTCGACGGCAGCAGCTCGGTGACGGTTCCCGACGCCCCCATCCTGAACTTCGCGCCGACTGCACCCATTACCGTCGCCATGTGGGTTTACCGCACCGGTGGCACCGGGATGAACATCTTCGGCAAACGTAATCTTTGCACGAACGGTCCGCACCCGGTCAACTACCACATCGGTTACAGCGACGGCAGTGGCCAGTTCGACGGCTTCTGGTGGGGCAGTCAGAACGACGTGGCGCTGCTACCGGCGAATCAAGCAAGCGTCGTCATGCCCCTGCCGCTCAACGCGTGGACGCATGTTGCCGGCACCTTCGACGGCACGACCTATGTCATCTACGTGAACGGTACGCCAGTCGCGTCGCGGACCGGGGTTCTCGGACCGACCACCTCCGATCCCCTTCGCATCGGAAGCGCAGGAACCTGCGCGGGTGGTTTCGTCGGCCGGCAGGACGAGATTCAGCTCTACAGCCGCGCTTTGTCTGCTGCGGAAATTGGGGCCATTTACGACGCCGTGCCGCCGTGCACCGGCGCGGAGGGTACATGGCTGGTGAACAACCACTCGTATCGAGTGGTCTGCGTGCGCGGGCGGCTCACTTGGGACGCGGCGAAGGCCGCGGCGGAAGCCCAGGGCGGCTATCTGGCAACCATCACATCTTCCGGGGAGAACGCCTTTGTCTTCAACCTCGCCGACAACCCAGACCTCTGGTACCGGAATCAATTCGGCGCTTCGATCGGCCCCTGGCTCGGTGGGGCGCAAGCGTCAGGTTCGCCCGAGCCAAGTGGCGGATGGGGGTGGGTGACGGACGAGCTGTTCGAGTTCACCGCGTGGAGCTCGGGCGAGCCGAACAACAGCGGCGGCACGGAGAACCGCCTGCACTACTACGGCTCGGGCGCGGCCAGCACGCCGAACTGGAATGACGTTTCGGACTTCGCGCTGACGCAAGGGTACGTCATCGAGTGGGGCGCGCCGACCTCCGCGTGCGAGCGCGGTCCCGTCAACTGGCCCGACAACGGGCACACGTACCAGGCGGTCTGTGCCCCGGACGGGATCACCTGGGACGCGGCCAAGACGGCGGCGGAGGCGCAGGGCGGCCACCTGGTGACGATCACCTCTGCGCAGGAGAACCAGTTTGTCTTCGATCTGGTCGACGCACCGGAGCTCTGGCTGTCGGCTGGAGTTGGTCCGAGTTCCGGGCCGTGGCTGGGCGGATATCAACCGCCGGGCTCGGTGGAGCCGGCCGGTGGCTTCCGCTGGGTGACCGACGAGCCGTTCGGTTACACCAACTGGGCACCCGGCGAGCCGAACGACTGGGCTGCCGGCGAGGACTACCTCATCTTCTGGAGCGTGTCGGGTCCCGGACGTAACTCGTTGTGGAACGATGCGAGTGTCTTCGGCGCGGGCGATCTCAGGAACGGCTACGTGATCGAGTGGAGCAACGGCGCGCCGCCGACGCCGAGCGTGACGACAACGGCGCTGGCAACGGAGACCGAGACGCCCACGGCCTCACCGCCGTCGGCGGAAACACCGACGAGCACGCCGGTGTCAACCGAGACGCCTACAACGACCGCGAGCGCGACGCCGACCGCGACCGGAGCGCCAACCGCATCGCCGACGACAACGGTAATGCTCACCCCGAGCGCTACCGCCACGCTCCCTATCACCGATACTCCGACCAGCACAGCGACCGTGACCCCCACGGACACGGCATCACCGACAGTGACTGAGCCTACGACGCCAACACCAACGCCGACGGTGACTGCGTCGCCGACAGCCGGCGCCGCGCCCTCCCCCACCGCCACTAGCTCGGCGACCGCGACCGGCACGCCGAGCCCGAGCCCCACCGGCACTCAATCGCACACGCCGACGCCGACACCGCTGGTGAGCCTAACGCCGACGCCCACCACCGAGCTGGCGCAGATCAAGGGGCGCGTGCGCAAACCGGGACCCCGCGGCAGCGGCGGCCTGGTGCCCGCTGCCGGCGTGACGGTCGAGGTCTTCTTCTGCAGCGCGCAGACAAGGAGGACGTGCCTGGCCACGCTCGGCGAGCCGGCCGGTAGCGCCGTCACCGGCGCGGAGGGACGCTTCGAGATTCTGGTTCCGGCGGCAGTCGCGGAGGGCAAGCTGCTGGTGATCGTCGCCTCCATCGAAGAGGGCGACATCAACGTGCGCGTTCGTTCACTGGTGCCGCGCCGCCGTGAAGAGGGCACAGCGGCGCACAGCGGGCGCGCGCCGGCGGCCGAGGAGAGCACAACCGATCCCGTGTCCGAGGCCGCTGTCCGGCTTCTCGACGAGCAGGGGCTAGAGCACTACAGCGACGACGGCATCGAAGCCGTGCTCAGCGCAGTGGCAGCGGCAAACCCCGCCAGCAGCTTCGAGGAGATGACCATGGCACAGGCGGCTGAGTTCGCCGAGAGCACGGCGGCAAGCGACCCGGCAACCCAAGCGGCGCTGGCGGCGAAGATTCCCAGTTGCGTCGGTGACTGCGACGGTGACAGCGAAGTCACCGTCGACGAGCTGATCCGCGGCGTCAACATCGCCTTGGGCAGCGTGGACCTGGAGGTATGCCCGAGCTTCGACACCGACAGCGACAACGAGGTGACCATCGACGAGTTGATTCAGGCCGTGAATTATGCCCTCGGCAGCTGCCCGGGTTAACGCGCGCGGCCACACGCGTTCGCCCGGCCGGCGCGGTTGTGGCTCGCGCCGCCGGCCCTTCGTTCGTGGAGACGCGGGCTCTCCCAATATCGCACGCAGTTCGTTATCGTGCGCCGCGATGAAGATGACTGCCGATTCGGTCTGCCCACTTGATTGCCCCGACACGTGCAGCTTGTCCGTCACGCTGGAGGACGGGCGCATAACCGCCATCGACGGCTCCGGGCGCAATCCGCTGACGGACGGCTTCATTTGCGCCAAAGTGCGGCGCTATCACGAGCGGGTATACTCACCCTTGCGGCTGCTCTATCCCCAGCGCCGCGTCGGAGCCAAAGGCGAGGGCCGTTTTACCCGCATCAGCTGGGACGAGGCGATCGCGCTGATTGCCGAGCGCTTCAAGCACATCGTCGCCGAAGACGGCGCAGAGGCGATCCTACCCTACCACTACGGCGGCTCGAACGGCGTCTTCGGCGACAACGGCGCCGACGCGCGCTTCTTCAACCGCTTGGGGGCCTCGGAATTACTCAAGACACTGTGCGCGGCCCCGACCGGCGCGGTCTATCGCGCCATGTACGGCAACATGGGTGGGGTACCGCCCGAAGACTATCGCCTGGCCCGCTGCATCATCCTATGGGGCGTGAACCCGTCCGCCACCAGCATTCACCTCGTGCCGCATCTCAACGCCGCGCGCCGGGCCGGGGCCTTCGTGGCCGTGATCGATCCGCGGCGTACACCGCCGGCGCGCCGCGCCGACCTGCACCTGCCGCTGCTGCCGGGTACCGATGCCGTGCTGGCGCTGGCATTGATCAACGAGTTGGTTCGCAGCCACCGCGTAGATCGCGCCTTCATCGACCAGCACGTCAACGGCTTCGAGGAGTTGGCGCGCGCCGCGGCGGCGTACCCACTGGCGCGCGCTGCGGAGATCTGCCAGGTGCCGGAGCAAGATATCGCCGCCCTGGCCGACGCCTTCAGCGCTGCCTCCCCGGCCGTGATCCGTTGCGGTTGGGGAGTCGAGCGCACCCGTAACGCCGGCAACGCCGTGCGCGCGATCTTCGCTCTGCCGGCAGTTGCCGGTAAGTTCGGCGTGCGCGGCGGTGGCCTCACTATGAGCCTCAGCCGCCCCTACCCCGTCAACGGCGCCGCGCTGGCCCGCGCGGATTTGCGTCCTCACCCGGTGCGCGAAATCAACATGTCGCAGCTCGGCCGCGTACTGACCGAGCCGCTGGCACCGCCGGTGCGCGCGCTGTTCGTCTACAACGCCAACCCGGTGGCGATGACGCCGAATCAGAATCTGGTCGTGCGCGGCCTACAGCGCGAAGATCTGTTCACGGTGGTGCACGAACAGGTGCTGACCGATACCGCGCGCTTTGCCGACGTGCTGCTGCCCGCCACCACCGTCTTCGAGACCAGCGAGCTGCACAAGTCCTACGGCCATTTTTACCTGCAGTACTCCTCTCCCGTCATCGCGCCGGTGGGCGAGTCGCTCAGTAACCCCGAGCTGTTCGCGCGCTTGGCGTGCGCGATGGGCTTCGAGGAACCCGCCTGCCGGGCAACCACCGACGAGCTGCTGGCAGCTGCCATGGACTTCGATCACAGCCGCATCGGCGGCATGAGCACGGAGCAGCTGCGGCGCGAGAAAGTCGCCGCGCTCCACTTCAATCAGGGCACCGAGCTGGTCCAGTTCGCCACCACCCACCCGACCACGCCGAGCGGCAAGATCGAGCTGTGTCCGCCCGAGCTGGGCCCACCGGCCTATGCCCCGTTGCCCGCGACCCATCCGCTGATATGCATCAGTCCGGCGACGGATAAGACCATCAACTCGACGTTTGGTGAATTCAATCTACCGGCCGGCAAGCTGACCATGCATCCGGCCGACGCCCAGCTTCGCGGCCTCGGTAATGGCGATCGGGTACGAGTGTTCAACGATCTCGGCGAGGTGCAAGTGACGCTGATCGTAAGCCACGAGGTGCGCCCCGGCGTGGTCAGCCTGCCCAAGGGGCTGTGGTGTGCTAGCACCTTCAACGGCGCCACCGCCGCGGCGCTGGCGCCGGACCACGTCACCGACATCGCCGGCGGCGGCTGTTACAACGACGCCCGCGTCGAGGTCGCCGCCGTGGGTTGAGCGGCCGGCCGCCGGCGATCGAGCCCTGGACTTGCCGGCCCGCACGCCAGCGCCGGGGGCTAGTTGCCGCAGTGCGGAGATCGTCCAAATCCGAGCACTGCCGTCAAAACGGAAGAACGACCGCCCGGGCCAGCTAGTTCAGGATCTTCATCACGCTGATGCGCAGGCCGCTCGAGGTCCAGCTGACGTCGTAGGCAACTTCCGTGGCAATGTGGAGATCATCGAAGCGGCGCTTGTCGCCGAGCACGACGACATGGGCAAAGGCGAACGGGATCTCGCGGCCGGTACTGTACGATTGCACAACCCCGGACTGGCGTCCGGAAGAGAGCCGCACGATGCGCCCGCGGTAAAATTGATCCGCGGGCGCGCTCGCAGCTGGCGGGGCCGGCCGGTCTTGGTTATCCACGGCTCAGTGCACCACGGCGGCGGCGGCGCGCGCGACGTCGTTGACGCGGTTCAGACCGACCCGCCGCACGAAATCCGGGAAGCGCTCTCCCGGGCTGCGCTCGCGCTGGTAGCAGGCCGCCAGTGCCGCTACCACCTTGGGGGCCTCGCTGGCGGGGAAGCGCCCGGTCAGGCGCTGCCCGATGGCGGCAGTGTCCTCGCCGACGCTACCACCGACGAGAATCGAATAATGCGGCTGGTCGTTGCCCTCGTCGCCCTTGAGCGTCATGCCGGTGAGGCCGATGTCGCCGATATGATGCTGGCCGCAAGAGTTGGGGCAGCCGCTGATCTTGATGCGGAAGACCCCGAGCCGTTCCACCTCACCATTGCTGGCTTCGAGATGGCGCCGGATCTGGCTGGCCAGCCCCATCGATCGGCTCATCGCCAGACTGCAAAAATCCGCGCCCGGACAGGCGGTCACGTCGGTTATGTGCAAAGCGTCGGCGGCAGCCAACCGCAGCGCCCGCAAGCCCTGGTGCACCGCCGCGATGCGGTTGCCCGGCACCCAAGGGATCAGGAAATTCTGGTCGTTGGTGGTGCGCAGCACGCCGTTGCCGTGCTCACGCGCCAGGGCGGCAAGCCCGCGTAGCTGCTCCGTGGTGGCATCGCCCAGCGGCAGCTGCACCATCACTCCATAGTACCCGGCTTGCTTCTGCGCGTAGGCGTTGGTCCGCAGCCAGTGGGCTAACTCCGGATCATCGCACGGCGGCAGCGGCGCCGGCGCATTGAGCGGCTCGGGCTGGCGCGCACCGGCCACGGTGTCCGCCAGCTCGGCCCGCAGCGCTTCGCCCAATTGGGCGGAGACGCGCTCGTACTCGCGGCGAGCCTCCTCGGCGAATCGCTCAACGCCCCACCGCCGCACCACGTACTTCAGCCGGGCCTTGTGCCGGTTCTTGCGCTCGCCGTAACGGTGGTGCATCCGCACCAGGGTTTCGGCCACCAGCAACGTGTCCGCCACCGGCACGAAGTCCCACAGCGGCTGCGCCAGGTAGGGCTGCGCCGCCAGGCCGCCACCGGCATAGATCGAGAAACCCGGCTGGCCGTCGCGCAGGTGGGGGAAGTAGGCGATGTCATTCACCCGCGCCTGCACACAGTCCGACTCGCAACCCGAGACGCCGATCTTGAACTTGCGCGGCAACGTCAGATTGAGCGGGTTGAAGAGGAAGTAATCGTGCAGCGCCAGCAAATACGGCGTGACATCGAACGGCTCGCTCGGCCAGGTGCCGGCATGGATGCAGCCGGTGATGTTGCGCACGCTATCGGAGCAGGCGCCGCGCGTGGTGATGCCGGCGCTGTGCAGCCGCTCGTACATGTCCATGATGTTGGCCAGCTCGACCCAGTGAATCTGGATGTCCTGCCGGGTGGTGACGTGGGCCACGCCGCGGCCGTAGTCGTCGGTGAGGGCGGCGATGCACTCGGCCTGGGCCGCGGTGAGTAGGCCGCCGGGCAGCTTGATGCGCTGCATGTGGCTGGTGTGGTCGAGCTGGTAGTACAGGCCGTAGCTCAAGCGGATCGGCCGGAACTCATCGCCGGTCAGCAGACCTTGGCGATAGCGGGACACGCGCTCGCCATGTCCCCGCAAGGCGGCGCGCAAGTCTGCGTCAGTTGGTTTCATATAACTTACCTCCCCGAACCGATTCGGAGGAGTGGAAATGCCTCCATTTTCGTGGCTGTCGGGCAGCGCCTGCCCGCACCGTCAGCTTTACCCTCAACGCCAGGCAATGGCAACGCAGCCGCGCCGGTGCGGCCGCGGCCGCTAGCTTGACGCAGTTGACTTCGAGGCCTGCGCGGGTCAAGTCAGCCGGCATGTTTACCGCGCCGCCGGCTTCGCCCGCTGACCATGGCCTGCCGTGGCCTGTGCGCGCCTTCAACTTTGCGGCACAGCCGCTCGCCCGCTCGTGGCTGCGGCTCGAGGCCGACGATCTGCTTAGGCGAGCGCGCGCCCGGGCTGGCCTCGATGACTTCGGCGGCAACGCCTTCGAGACCCCGCTGCGCATCCTCGTTGCAGCGCTGGAAAGCGAGGCGGGGCTGCACCCGCTCGGCCGCGTTGCTCAACGCAGCCAAATCCTCGACCTGCTGGTAATGCGGCTGCGCGTGCAGGACTTGCTCGCGCGGCGCCCCGAAATTCGCGCCGAGCGCATCGACAGGCCGATTGTCATCCTCGGGCTGCCGCGCACCGGCACCACGTTGTTGCACCGCTTGCTCGCCCGCGACGCCGGGCTGCGTTCGCTGCCGTTCTGGGAAGGCATCGCCCCGTTGCCCGACGGCGACGCCACGCGGCCGGCTGATCCCGCTCCGCGCATTCGCCGCGCCGAGCAGCGACTGCGCTTCCTCTACTGGTGTGTGCCGCAGATGCGGGCGATGCACGAAATCGAGGCGCAAGAGCCGGAGGAAGAGCTCACCTTGCTCGCCTTCGACTTCGCCACGCTGATGTTCGAGGCGATGGCGTGCTTGCCGAGCTATCGCGAGTGGTACGACAGCGCCGACCTCACTGCCAGTTATGGCTTCCTGCGCACCCTGCTGCAAGTGCTGCAGTGGTACCGCCGGGGCGAGCGCTGGCTGCTCAAGTCACCGCAGCATCTCGGGCAGCTCGGGCCGCTGCTCTCCGCTTTCCCCGACGCCACCATCGTGCAGACGCACCGCGATCCGGTGACCGTGACCGCCTCGGTGTGCAACATGATCGCCTACGGCGCCCGCATGAGCCTGGCGCGGCCGCAGCCGGCGGCCATCGCCCGCTACTGGGCCGCCCGCGTCGAGACGCTGCTGCGGCGCAGCCGCGAGCGGCCGGCAGCCCACGCGCGCCAGTTCGTCGACGTGCAGTTCGGCGAGCTGATGGCCGATCCGCTGGCGATCGTGCGGCGCATCTATGCCGCCGCCGAGCGCGAGTTGACGCCCTCAGCCGAAGCCGCCATGCGCGCCTACCTCGCCGCCAACCCGCGCGGCAAACATGGCGCGCACAGCTACCGCCTCGAAAGCCTCGGGCTCGATCCCGCCGAGCGCCGCGCGGCACTGCGCGACTACCAGCAGCGTTTCCAGGTGCCCGACGAGTGATTCCAGCGCTACTGGCGGCCAGCGGCTAGCGCGATGGCTGCCAGCATGAAAGCGGCGCCTAATAGGGTGTGGCGGCTGAGATGTTCGCCCAACCACAGCGCTTCCAGCGCCGCCGCGGTGACCACACTGGTGGTGGCGGCCAGGCTGGCTTGTGTCGCCGCAGTAAAACCGAGGCCGTAGTGCAGTAGTATTTGGCCACAAACGGAGGTGATGACGACGCCGGTCAGGGCGAGCAGCAAGCCCGGCGAAAGCGCCGGCGCATCGAGCAATAGTGCCGGCGCGGTGCAGGCCACCCCTACGGCCATGAAGTAGGTGGTTATCAGCCAAGCACTCTCGGTGCCCCGCAGCTGGCGCGCGGTGGCCACGGCGCCGCCCGAGAGCACCGCCGCGCCGAGGGCGCTGAGGCCGCCGGCCAGCACTCCCGGGCTGATCTCGGCACTCGGGCCGATGATGATCACCACCCCGATCAGGTTGAGCGCCAGCGCCACGCCCAGCACTGCGGCGAAGCGCTCGCCCAGCAAGGTGGTGGCGAAGAGGGCTGTGAATACCGGGTAGGTACACTGGAGCAAGGTGGCAAAGCCCGCACCGGCACCCTGGATGCCGCGATAGTACAGCAGAATCGCCGAGGCGCCGAGCAGGCCGCGCAGCAGCACCCGGCTGAGCGCGGCCGCCTGGGGCCGCAACCGGCGCCCGCGCCTCAGCAGCAGCAGAACCAGCAGTGAACCGGCGAAACGCACAAAGGCGATCTGTGAGGCGGCCAGATCGCGAGCCGCCACGCGCACGCACACCGCCATCGCGCCGAACAGGAACGACGCCAGCAAGATCACGCCCAGGCCGCGCACGATGACGGCCTGACGATCCAGCGGCGGCTCGACCCGCACCATCGCGGCTAGCACTGGCTGACGGCTGGGTTGCAGTCAATGCGGGCAATTCCACGAAGGTCGCCGGCGCCGCCGCCGGCGCCGGTCTTGTCAACGGTGGCAGTGGCGCTTTATGCTTAGGCCATGCGCCGGCCGATGATTCGCTTCACCGCCCTCTTCTTCCTCTTCCTGCTCGGCTTCAGCGCCCTGAGCGCGGCGACGGCACTCCAGAATCATCTCCACCGGCTCGAAAACGCGATTGCGGCGGCCGCGGCCGGGCTGGCGCACCTAGTCGGGAGCAGCGCGATGGTGAGCGACAACCTCATCGCCGTGCGCGGGCTGACCTTGAACATCAACCACGAATGCACCGGCGTCTTCGTGCTGTTTGTGCTGATCAGCTTCATTGCAGCCTATCCCGCCCGCTTGCCGGCGCAAGTGTCCGGCATTGTGGTCGGCGTGGCGGTGCTGACACTGATCAACGTGATCCGCATCGCCACCCTGGTGCGCTTGGTTGAGTTCGAGCCGCGCGCCTTCGAGTACTTTCACGAGTACGTCTGGCAGGGGGCTTTTCTCATGCTGGTGACGCTTTACGCCATGACCTGGGTGGAGTGGGTGCGCCGGTGAAGTGGCGTTTCGCCGCGATCTTCTTGCTGGCTTTTGCGCTGCTGCAGGCGCTGTGGTGGGCGAACGACTGCGCCAGCCGGTTTCGCCTCGCCGTTTTGGCCACCGCGCAAGTGGTGAGCCCGATCGTGAACGGGTGGTGGTTGGAGTACGACCCGCCGGGCAAAGCCGGCGAGGCGGTCTTTCGCGCCGGCGATCGCAAGCTCCACCTGCTGTTGCAGTTGCCGGCTTTGTCGATGGGGCTGGTGCCGTTCCTGGCCTTGGTGCTGGCCACACCCGGGCTGGGCATAAAGCGGGCGGCGGTTGCCGGCGCGGCCGGCGGCGTTCTTTACCTGCTCATCGACGTCGCGGTGGTGCTCGCCTATCCGCTGATCATGGATCGGCCCAACGCGCTGAAGGACACGCTCGGGGTATTCTCCGGCCTGATGGCTTTCGTAGTCGCGCCGCTGGGGTTGTGGTTCGCGCTGACCTATTCCACGCTGCGCTCGCTGTGGGGGCTCAGCCCGCTGCCACCGCTGAGCCCACCACGGCCCGCGCGGCCTCCTGCTCGCGGCCGGCGCCGGGCTTGACGAAGTTCTGGCTAAAGGCCAACGGCGAGCCTTTACGATTATCGAGCTTTCATCTCACCCAACGCCCAACGCCTTCTCACGCTGAGTTTCCTCCGGCGCTTTGAGCGCCCGAAAGCCCCGGTACAGTGCTAGGTCGTAGACGATCTTCAGCCCACCGGACAGGAAGAACGGCAGGCTGATCAGCGCCGGGTTCGCCAGCAGTGGGCCGACGCACAGGGGCGCCAGCGAGGCGCCGATGGTGCGGGCGATGCCTGTCAGACCAGAAGCCGTCGAGCGTTCGTCGGGCTCGACCACCGCCATCGTGTAAGATTGGCGCGTCGGCACGTCCATCTGTGAGATGCTGAAACGCAGCAGCAGGACGCCGATGGCGAGTTCCAAGTTGGGCATCAGCGGCACCAGCATCAGCAAGATGTTCGAGGGCAGGTGGGTGAACACCATGGTGTTGACGAGGCCGATGCGTTGGGCCACCCAGGCGGCGCTCAAGGCGGACAGGCCGGCGAGAAGGTTCGCGCCGAAGAAGATGCCGCCCAACATCGCCGGCTCCACCCCGAAGCGAAGATTGAACCAGTACGCCACCAGGCTCTGAATCACGAAACCGCCGGCAAAGGCGTCGAGCGAAAAGAGCGCGGCCAGGCGGAAGACCACGCCGCGGGAGCGATGCAAACCGAGCGACAAGCGGGCGGTTGCAGCCGCGGCGCTGGCCGGGGCTTCGGCCGCGGGCGAGAGGCGGGTGAACAAGCCGGCCAGAATCAAGCCCATGGCAGCGTAGCCGACAACCACCACGCGATAGCTCGCCAGCGCCGGCATTCCCGCACTTTGCAGCACCTGCGCCAACCCGCCGCCGGCCAGCGCGCCTAACGCCGTGGCAAACGATCCGACCAGGTTGTACCAGGCAAAGGTCTGCGTGCGCCGTTGGGCGGAGATCGTCTGCGACAGGGCGGCCTGCTCAATCGGCAAGAACGGACCGACTTCGTTGCCGCCCGGACTGATGACACCTATGGTGGCGGCAGCTAACAGCAGGAGGAAGTTGCCCGTAAGTGCGAAGACCACGCCGGCGAAGACCATCAAAACCGAGCCCGCCAGCAGCATCCGGCGCCGCCCCACCCGGTCGGCGTTGGTGGTGATCCACAGCGAGATGGCGGTATCGCCGATCAGCGTCAGGCTGAGCAGCAACCCGATCCGCACCTCGTTGAGGCCGAGCTGAGCCAGGTAGAGCGCCAACACCACTGACAAGAAGCCGTAAGCAAACAGGCGGGCGATACGGGTAGCGAAGAGCAGCCGGCCGTCCCGAGTCAGTGTTCGCAGCACGCCAGCAGATCGAGCCGGTGGGGCCTGCATGTCAGCCGTCCTTGTCTTCCGGTCCGTCGTTAGCAACCGGGCTTTGCGCGCGCGGGCGCATTGCCGTGCCCCCCGTAACCCAACGCTGGTTTCGGATCAGGCACTTGCTTCAGCGCCGCTGCCGGCGCCGACCGCCGCCAGCAATTGCTCGGCTCGTTGGCGATAACGGACCAAGCCGACTTCGCGGCAGAGGGCCAGGGCTTGTTGGCCGTGCCGTGCCGCGGTGGCGTGATCACCTTGCTCTCGGGCGAGCTCGCCGGCGCCAATGCTCGCCAGCGCTAGCGTCGAGCGCGTCCCTATGGCCTGGGCCAAGCGGATGGCCTCATCGTACCAACGGGCGGCCTCCTGCCAGTATGCGGGGCCAAGGCAGCGCATGACTTCACCGAGGGCGGTGGCGCACAGCGCCAGTCGCAGCTGCCCGCCGGAGTGAGTGTAGGCCGACTCGGCCAGGTGCCGGGCACGCTTGAGCTCACCGCTGGCCAGGTAGGCGTCGATGGCCAAGTGGCTCTTCAACGCCAGATCGCCGAGCGCGGTGAGGCGCTGCTCGATGAGATCGAGATAGCGCGGCACCGCCACGCTCTCGCCCACTGCTAGGCGCGCTCCCAGGGCGACGATGGCGGCGGAGCGGATCGCCGCCACGTTGCCGATCGCCTGGGCGACCTCCAGCGCTTGATCGGCCCAGCGCTTGGCCTCAGCATACTCGGCGCGGGCGAAGTGAGTGAGGGCAAGTGTACCCGCGCACATACTTTGGACCGTACGGTTGGACGCCTGCACTGCCAGCTCATAAGTCTCCGTCGCTTCGCTGCCGGCTTGCGGCAGGTCATCGGAGAAATAGCGGACCACCGAACGCATGGAGTGCGCTCCGAGACGCAGATCCGAAAGCTGGTGCGCGTGTTCGCAGCGCTCCAGGTCGCTGACCAGCCGCACGAAGGTCTCCCGGGCCAGCGCCAGGCGCCCCTCCAGGAGGTAGCTCCAAGCCAGCGCGCGCGAGATGTTGATCGCCGCGAGAGTGAGCCCCGCGCCTTGGGCGACCGCCAAGCCCTGCTCGACCAATGCCAGGCCGTGGGCGAAGCGCTCGCGGGCGCCGCTCATTACGATCATGCCGTGATAGGTATCGAAGCCGGCGACGGCCTCGGCGTCGGCTAGGGCTTCGGCCAGCTCGCGGCCACGCTGCGCCACCCGCTCGCTTTGCGGTTCGTCGGACGAGCCGTAAATCACCGTCATGCGGCAGAGCGAGAGGGCGGCATCGGCGGCAACGCGGCGCAGCGGTTCATCCGGGTCCTGGGCTGCGCGCACGGCCGCGTCGGCCAGCTCCCAGGCCCGGCGATAGAGGTCGGCGGCAGCGGGATAGAAGGGTAGTTGCTCGGCCCGGCGGGCGGCGCGCAGCAGCGCCCCGATGGCCTTGTCGCGGCTGTCGCTGCGCGCGAAGTGATGTGCCAGCAGGGCCGAGTGCTCCGCGCTCGTGTCATCGGCTTGCGCTTCCAGCAACAGGCCGATGCGCTCGTGTAGCTGCCGGCGTTCCTTGAGCAGCAAGCTCTCGTACGCAACTTCCTGGGTCAGACTCTCGCCAAAGCGGAACTCGTCATCCGCCATCGCCGTCTTGCGGTGAATCACGCCGCGGCGTTCGAGCTCCTCGAGCTGCGCTGCGACGTTGATGCCCTCGCTGTCAAGCACCCGGATGAGCTGCGAGCCGCGGAACTGCCGCCCGAACACGGCGGCCACCTGCAACACCCGCTTGGCGTCGGGCCCGAAGCGGTCGACGCGCGCCCCGATGACCTCTTCGACCGTGCCCGGGATGCGGATCTGCTCGGCCGGCCGCGCCAGCCGCAGGTGGCTGTTATCGCGCACCAGGTCGCCTTCCTCGATCAGCGCGCGGGTGATCTCCTCGGCGAAGAACGGGTTGCCCTCGGCTTTCGTGCGGATCAGCTGTTCGAGTTCACTCGGCAGCACCCCGCCGGCGACGGCGCGGATGATCGCCGTGATGTCGTTGTCGGAGAGGCTGCGCAGGTTGAGCTGAGTGAAGGCGGCGTGGGTGCGCCAGGCCGGCTGATAGTCCGGCCGATGGCTGACCACCAGCATGACCCGGGCGCTTTGGATGCGGGTGACCGCCAGTTCGAGCATCTCGCGCGAGGCCTCATCGATCCAATGGAGATCCTCGAACAGAATGAAGACGGGAGCCTGCTGGCTGAGGCGCCCGACCAGCTCGGCTACGGCTTCAAACGTCGCCCGCTTCAGTTCATCCGCCGGCAGATCGGCCAACTCGCCGGCCGGCACCGACATCAGGCGGCAGAGGTAGGGATAGAGGCGGTCGAGCCGAGCGTCCCACGGGCGCACATGTTGTCCCACCTTGTCACAGGCACAATCCGGCGTCTCTCCCGCGGCCAGGCCGAAATACTGCCGCAGCATGCTGATCCAAGGCGCATACGGCTGCAGTTGCGCCATCGAGGAGCAGTGGGCCTCGAAAAAGACCACCTCTTCGCGCGCCGCCAACTGGCGCTTGAACTCGTAGAGCAGGCGGGACTTGCCGCTCCCGGCGTCGCCGACCACGGCAACGACTTGCGCCAGGTGGCTGTCCAGGCGCTCGGCACAGGCGAGCAGTTGCGCCAGTTCGCCGGTGCGTCCGGCAAAGGGGGTAAGCCCGCGCGCCGCCGCGATGGCCATAGGTGTGGCCGCGTCCGTCAGACCGATGACCTCGTGGGCCGCCACCGGCTCGCGCTTGCCTTTGACCTCGAAGGTGCCGGCCGGCCGCGACTGGAAGAAGCCGCGCACCCGGCGATGGGTGGCAGCGCTGACGAGAATAGCACCGGGGGCAGCCAGCGCTTGCAGCCGCGCCGCCAAGTTGGTGGTGTCGCCGATCGCGGTGTAGTCCATCTTGAGGTCGTTGCCGACGGTCCCAACCACGACCGGGCCGGTGTTGATGCCGATACGGGCGCGCAACTCACAGCCGGCTGCCGATTGGCGCGTGGCGTTGAAGTTGGCGAGGGCATGCTGAATCGCCAGTGCCGCCCGCACCGCCCGTTGCGGGGCATCTTCGTGGGCAATCGGTGCGCCGAACAGGGCCATCATACCGTCGCCGGCAAGCTGGTTGACGATGCCGTCGAAGCGGTAAATCTCACCGAAGGCGAGCGCGAGGTACTGTTCGAGCAAGTCGTGGTACTCCTCCGGATCCATGCGCTCCGCGATTGCCGTCGAGCCGACAAGATCGCAGAACAGCACGGTGACCAGCTTGCGCTCTCCTGCGATGGCAGCCGTATTGGCGCGGATCTTCTGCGCCAGCTCTTCGGGCACGCCTTGCGCCAAACGCGCCCAGCGATCGCCGCGCTCGACGACTGAGGGCTCGGCAGCGGCAACGCTGGGGTTCTCCTCGCCCAGGCGAAAGCCGCAGTCGGGGCAGAAATGAAACTCCGGGGCGACGCTGCTGCCGCATTGCGGGCAAGTGCGAACGACGCGGGCCCCGCAGGCGTGACAGAATTGCTTGCCGGCGATGAGTTCAGTGCCGCACTGACCGCAGCGCATGGGCCAACTCTTGTCCCCCTGGCGGCGCGCAGTCAAGCCAGGGGCCGGGGAGTGCTCGGCTTTCTTTTCTGCTGATTGCACTGTTGCCGTCTTGATTCAGCTGAGGGTCGCGCACAACCAGGCGCCGGCGTCTTTACAGGCCCGCGCCCTTCTGCTTATAGGCGCGCCATGTCTGAGATCATCGACGGGAAGTTGGTGGCGGCGGCGGTGCGCGATGAGGTGCGCGCGGCGGTGGCGCGGCTGCACGCGGTCAGTGGAGTGGTGCCCGGGCTGGCAACCGTGCTGGTCGGCGACGACCCCGCTTCAGCTACCTATGTGCGCAACAAGCGCAAGGCGTGCGCGGATACCGGTATCAACTCATTCGGACATGAGTTGCCGGCAAGCACGTCGCAAGCGGAGCTGCTGGCGCTCATAGATACCCTCAACCGTCGGAGCGACGTGCACGGCATCCTGGTGCAACTGCCGCTGCCCAAACCGATCGAGGCCAACGCGATCGTCGCGGCCATCGACCCGCGCAAGGACGTCGACGGCCTGCACCCCCTCAGTCAGGGCCACCTGCTGATGGGCTTACCCGGGCTGCGCCCGTGCACGCCGCTGGGCATCATGCGCTTGCTCGACACTACCGGTGTGGAGCTGAAGGGTAAACGCGCGCTGGTGATCGGACGCAGCAACTTGGTGGGCAAACCGCTGGCCCTCTTGCTGCTCGAGCGCCACGCCACCGTCACCGTCTGCCACTCGCGTACGCGGGATCTGGCGGGCGAAGTCGCTCGCGCCGAAGTGCTGGTGGCGGCGATGGGCCAGGCCGAGCTGATTCGCGGCGACTGGATTCGCCCCGGCAGTGTCGTCATCGACGTCGGCACCAATCGCCGCGCCGACGGCAAGCTCGTCGGTGACGTCGAATTCGCGGTCGCGCGCGGGCGCGCCGCGCACATCACGCCGGTGCCGGGTGGGGTCGGGCCGATGACCATCGCCATGCTGCTGCGCAATACCGTCACGGCTGCCGAAGCGCTGGGCGCGTAGCGCGGCTCGATGCTCGTGAACCGCTGGAGCCTATGACCGCCGCCAAACGCACGCCGCTGTATGCGGCGCACGCCGCACTCGGCGCCCGCTTTGTTGACTTCGGCGGCTGGCAGATGCCGGTGCAGTACTCCGGCATCATCGCCGAACACACGGCGGTGCGCACCAGCGCCGGCTTGTTCGACGTCAGCCACATGGGCGAAATCGAAATCAGCGGCCCGGCGGCGCTGGCCACCTGCCAGCGCCTGACGGTGAACGACGTGGCGCGCTTGCAAGCCGGCCAGGCGCAGTACTCATTGTTGTGTTTGCCTACCGGCGGTGTCGTCGATGATGTGCTCGTGCACCGCCTGGCGGGCGAGCGCTACCTCTTCTGCGTCAATGCCGCTAACAGCGACAAGGACTTCGCTTGGATGAACGCGCAGCGGGGCGCAGCGACGGTGCGCGATTGCAGCACCGAGTTCGCGCAGCTGGCGTTGCAGGGTCCGCGGGCCACGGCGATCTTGCAGCCGCTCACCGCCGTGGCGCTCGCCCCTGTGCCGGCTTTCGCCTTCATCCAAGCGCAGGTGGCTGGTAAGGACGCGCTGTTGGCGCACACCGGCTACACCGGCGAAGACGGCTGGGAGATATACTGTGCGCCGGCGGCGGCCGAGCCGATTTGGCAGGCGCTGCTCGAGGCTGGCGGCCCCGCGGGCTTGCTGCCGTGCGGCTTGGGGGCGCGTGATACCTTGCGACTCGAGCGCGCGCTGCCGTTGTACGGCCACGAGTTGACCGAAGACACCACGCCACTCGAAGCCGGGCTCGGCTGGGTCGTGCGCCTGAACAAGGGTGATTTCATAGGCGCGGCGGCGCTGCGGGCGCAGCGGCAGCGGGGGCTGCAGCGCAAACTGGTCGGCTTCGTGCTCGACGAGCCCGGCATCGCGCGGCCGGGTTACGCCATCTTGCACAACGGGGCGACGGTCGGCGCCGTCACCAGCGGCACCAAGTCGCCGACGCTTGGCAAGGCGATTGGACTAGGCTATGTGGCGGCAGCTTGCGCAGAGGTGGGCACCAGACTAGCAATTGAAATTCGCGGACGAGCCGTGGCGGCGACTGTTGTGTCGCTTCCGTTCTATCGCCGCGGTTGAGGAGTGCAGGCATGGAGTTTCCGGAGGATCTGAAATACTCGAAAGAACACGAATGGGTGCTGGTGGAAGGCGGCGTTGCCACCGTCGGCATTACCGATTACGCCCAAGAACAGCTCGGCGACATCGTCTTCGTCGAACTGCCGGCGGTGGGCGATAAGGTGAGCAAGGATGAAGCCTTCGGCGTGGTCGAGTCGGTTAAGGCGGTCTCCGACGTGTTCGCGCCGATTTCGGGAGCGGTGCTCGAAGTCAACGATGATTTGCCCGACAGCCCAGACATGCTCAACGAAGACCCCTATGGCGACGGCTGGATCATCAAGGTCGAGATGAGCGACAAGACCGATCTCGACGATCTGATGACCGCCGCCGAGTACGAGCAGTACGTGGCCGAGGAGAAGGAGTAGCCCTGCGGCTGCGGCGTCTAGCCTCGCTACTGGTCGCGTAATGCCGCCCGACCGGCGGTGACAGGCGGCCAGCTTTCGATGCGCTTTATCCCTCATACCCCTGACGACATCCGCGCCATGCTCGAGGTGGTGGGCGTGGGGTCGGTGGCCGAGTTGTTCGCCGACGTGCCGGCTGAGTTGCGCGCGCGCGCTCAGGTAAACCTGCCGCCGGGTGTAGCCGAGGCCGCGGTGCGAGCGCGCTTGGAGGCGCTGGCCGCACGCTGCCCGGGCGCGCACTGGCTGTCGTTCTTGGGCGCCGGCGCCTACGCGCACACGGTGCCGGCGGTGGTCGATCACATACTGCAACGGGCGGAGTTCTACTCGGCCTACACGCCCTATCAGCCCGAGGTGAGCCAGGGGACACTGCAGGCGATCTTCGAGTTTCAGTCGCTGGTGGCCATGCTCTTCGATCAGGAGGTCGCCAACGCCAGCATGTACGACGGCGCCTCGGCCGCGGCGGAGGCGGTGTTGATGGCCTTGCGGGTGCGGCCCAAGCGCCGGCGCGTGCTGGTGTCACGCGCCCTCCATCCGCAGTACCGGCAGGTGATCGCCACCTACTTGGCCGGTGCGAGCGAGGCTGAGGTGGTCGAAATCGGCTTTGATGCCAGTGGCACGATCGCGCGCGCGGCGCTGGCCGGAGCGCTCGATGACCGTACCGCCGCGGTCGTTGTCGGTTACCCCAACTTCTTCGGCGTGCTTGAGCCGCTCGAGGAGATCGCGACCGCAGCCCATGCCCAGGGCGCACTGGTGATATCGGCGACGCCCGAAACCCTGGCACTGGGCGCGGTTAAGGCGCCGGGCAGCGGCGGTGTCGATATCACTGTGGGTGAAGGACAGAGCCTGGGCGGCACGCTTTCCTACGGCGGCCCCGGCGTCGGCTTGTTCGCCACCCGCGCTGAACACGTGCGGCTCATGCCCGGCCGCTTGGTGGGTGAGACCGTTGATGGCGGCGGCCGCCGCGGCTACGTGCTGACGCTGGCCACGCGCGAGCAACACATCCGGCGCGAGAAGGCGACTTCCAATATCTGCACCAACCAGGGGCTGATGGCACTGGCTGTAACCGTGCACCTGGCGGCGGTCGGCCGTGCCGGCTTGCGCGCTCTGGCGCTGGCGAATGTCAAACGCGCACACGCGGCGGCCACGGCCCTGTGTGCTGGTGGGCGCTGGCGGCGGCGCTTCAGCGGGCCGGTGTTCAACGAGTTCGTGCTCGCCGGCAGCGCGGCCGGCGCGGCGGTGGCGGCGGCGCAAGCGCATGGGGTGCTGGCCGGCCTGCCGCTGCATGCCTGGTACCCCGAGTTGGAGGACTGCTTCCTGGTCTGTGCCACCGAAATGCACAGCGAGGCCGATATCGCGCGGTTGGTCGAGGTGCTGCAATGATTGCCGGGCAAGGCAAGCAAGCCGGCTTGCTGCTTGATGAGCCGCTGATCTTCGAGCGCAGCCGGCCCGGGCGCGCGGCCTTCGCCGTCGATGAAGCGGTGGAATCCGCCGAGGATCTGCTGCCGGCTCAATTGCGGCGCGGCCTCATCGAGGGCTTTCCCGAGGTCAGCGAACCCGAGGTGCTGCGCCACTTCCTGCGCTTGTCGCAGTGGAACCTCGGAGCTGCAACCACCTTTTATCCGCTGGGCTCGTGCACGATGAAGTACAACCCCGTGCTCAACGAGGCGCTGGCGCGCCTGCCCGGCTTCGCTCGCTTGCATCCGCTGACACCGGATGAACTGGCGCAGGGGCAGCTCGAGCTGATGTGGGCGCTAGAGCAATGCCTCGCCGAAATTTGCGGGATGGACGCCATCAGCTTGCAACCGGCCGCGGGGGCGCAGGGTGAGCTGACCGGAATGAAGATGGTACGCGCTTATCACCTCGACCGCGGCGGAGCCCGCTCCAAGGTGCTCATTCCAGCCAGCGCCCACGGCACCAATCCCGCCAGCGCCGCACTCGCCGGCTACGGCGTGGTGTCGGTGCCGGGCAACCGCCTGGGGTTGATCGAAGCCGAAGCGGTAGAGCGGGTGATGGACGAAGAGGTTGCGGCCATCATGATCACCAACCCGAACACACTCGGGATGTTCGAGCGCGAGATTGTGCAGGTGGCCGAGGTGGTGCACGCGCGTGGCGGGCTGGTATATCTCGACGGCGCTAACCTGAACGCATTGCTGGGCGTGGCCAAGCCGGGGCACATGGGCGCCGACGTGCTGCAGTTCAACCTGCACAAGACCTTCTCGACGCCCCACGGCGGCGGCGGGCCGGGCGCAGGACCGATCGGCGTGCGCGACTGCCTGGTGCCCTATCTGCCGGTGCCGCGGCTGGTGCGCGATGACCACGGTATCTGCTGGAGTGAAGCGTTTGCCAAGTCGATCGGACGGGTGCGCTCCTTTCATGGCAATGCCGGCATTCTGGTGCGCGCTTATGCTTACATTCTGGCCCTCGGCGGCGACGGCCTGGAGCTGGCAACCCAGATGGCGGTGCTGGCGGCCAACTACATCCGCAAATCGCTCGAGTCGCAGTATCACGTACCGGTGCCCGAGACCTGCATGCACGAGTGCGTTCTGAGCGACAAGGCCTTCGAGGCTGAAGGGGTGAAGACCCTCGATATCGCCAAACGGCTGCTCGATTACGGCTTCTACGCGCCGACGATCTACTTCCCGTTGGTGGTCAACGGCGCCATCATGATCGAGCCGACCGAGACCGAGAGTAAGGAGACGCTCGACGAGTTCATCGCCGCCATGCGCGCGATTGCGCGCGAAGCGCTGGCCACGCCCGACGTCGTGCGCAGCGCCCCGACGCGTACACCGGTGAGCCGGCTCGACGAAGCCCGCGCCGCGCGCCGTCCGGTGCTGCGTTGGCGGCCGGCATCGCCGCCCGTGCGGTGAGCTGGGCGCCCTTCGCGTTCAGAGCAAACCCGCACCCAGCACCCCGTAACAGCCGGCACTGGCTTTGCCGGTGCGCGGGTCGACCAGGGACTGGACCGTGAGATCGACGAGCAGAATGATGTGAATGTTGCCGTCGCTAGCTTCGGCTCCGGCGGGCGGATTGGCGTCGAACAGCACGTCCGGCTTGGCGGTCTCCAGTAGCTCGCGATAAACCGCGAGCGTGGTACCACTATCGCGCTGCACCACCCGCGCGTCGAGCAGTTTACCGCTCGGGCTCATGATCGCCTCGACCTCGGCGTACTCGCGGCCGGAGCCATAGGAGTCGCGCGCCAGCACGCGGTTGAGCCGCATGCTGAAGTGCTGGAAGACGCGGGCGACGACGCGGCGGATGAACGGGGCGAACAACTCGGCCTTGGTGTTGAGCAGCGTCAAATCGCCCGGGCGGATCTCGGGCAGCAGATCGTTGGAGCCGGGCCGGAGCGAGAACGACCCACCGCCGCCAGCCAGCAGATTGCGGCTTGGCGGGGGTTGGTCGTGCTTTTCCGCGGGCGGGGGCAGCGCGCGGGCAAGATCACCAGCCTTGGGCAGCAGTTGCTCGAGTTTTGGAAGCGCAGCGACGCGTTGCTGCGCCGGGGCGGCGGGCTTGGGCGCTGGTGGCTCTGCTTTCGCGGCCTGTGGTGCGGCCGCCTCGGTGCCCGCTGCGGGCTCGCCACGCCGAACCATCTCTTCCCTGACCGTATTGTCGCGGTCGCTCAACAGCCGGGTCTTCTCCGGCGCTCGTTGCTCGCCGGCCTCCGAAGGCGCGACAATCTGCCGTTCCGGCAACAGCACCGGTGCCGGCTGGGCTGGCGCCGGCTCTGACTTCTCGGCCGGTGCCGGTCTTGCCGCCGGCGCCGAGCGCGCAGGCAATTGGCTAAGATCGACTTCGATAGATTTGGGCATTGCCAGCGGCAACTCCAGCCGCCGCAGCACGGGCAATAGCGCCAGTAACGTCAGGTGCAGGAGCAGCGACAGCGCCAGTGCCCACGACAGCCGTGCCTGATCGGTCATCGCGGCGATTGTAGCTGGGCGGGGCGGCACGGGCCAGCGCACCGGAGGCGGCAGGGGCCGGCTTGCGCCGCCGTGAGCCCTTCACGTATAAGCTTGCCGGGAGAAGCCTGGCACATGTTCGGACTTGGCATCGGCGAACTGATAGTGATCCTGGTGATCGTCTTGATCATCTTCGGGGCCGGCAAGCTGCCGGAGATCGGCGAGGGGCTGGGCCGCGGGATCCGCAACTTCCGCAAGTCAGTGAAATTGCCCGATGAGATCGACGTGACACCGCCGAAGCCCGAGGACGGCAAGGGCGAGGGCGGCGGCGAGCCTCAGGCCTGACGCTGAGCCGCAAGCACCTGACTGCTGAACTCGGTGACCCCGGCCGGCGGCTGCATGAACACGATCACGAAGGTGGACTCTTCACCCGGAGCGATGCCGAAGCGTTTGGGCGGCTTGAGGTCTTGCAAAATCGAGACTTCTCGTTGGGTCAGCGACTTCAGGATCTTGGTCGAGACCACGTTGCCGCAGAAGATCGTTTTCTCGTCCAGCTGAGTATTGGCGTTGTTGAACAAGCGGCCGACGACCTGGATGTTGCGCACCGTTACCGGGGCATTGTTCAGCGCGCGGCCGGTGATGACGAATACGGCCTGGCCATCCTTGATCCGCTGATACCCACCTATGACATCGCTGAGCACGATCTTGCGATTGAGCAGGCGATCCTCGGTGATCGCGCTGATGAAGGGCAGCTTGCGAAACAGCGAGTCGGCCAGCTCGGGATTGGAACGCAACGTCCACGCCAGCGCGCCGTATGCCGCTACCACCAGCGCAAGAAAGATCAGCACGGGTTGCACCGAGATGCCGGGCGCCGGCGAGGGTTCCTCCTCCTGCGCAATCGCCTCGTCGCGGAACTCGTCGTCGAAGTCGTCGGCGGCGGTGGGCGCCAGCGGCGGGGGCTCGTACGGGGCTTCTTCATCGGCTTCGAAAATCGCGCGCACCGGCTCGACAACGTCACGGGTCGGGGTGACGTCCGGCTCCTCGAGGGCGTGGCGTTGCGCCGGTGGCGACCGGCGCTCGCGGGCCGTCATCGGTGCGGCCGGTTCGGTGCCGAGTTCGAACTCCGGCTCGGGCTCGTCGATGGTAAGGTCGGCTGCCGGCGGCAGCGGCTCGCTGGGTGACGCCTCCGAAAAGGTGAACGACAGGTTTTCCGGCGGGCTCGACGCCGGCTTCGGCGCCGGGGGCTTCTTCGATGCCGCGTTCGGACCCGGGAAGATGTGCCGGCAGCGGGAGCACTTGAGCATGGGGTTGGGCGCGGACAGCCGGCTATCGTCGAGCTGGAAGCGCGTGTTGCAGTAAGGGCACTGAATGATCATGGGCAGCGGTCCAATACGGCGGTGATTGTATGGTGAGTGAGATAAAAAGCAAATCGCAGACCGGCATGGTCAGCGAGCTGTCGGTGGTGTTGCCGGCTTACAACGAAGAGGCCAACGTCGAGCGGGTGGTACGCGGGGTGGCAGCGTACCTGGAATCGCTCGGGCTCGACTATGAGGTGCTGGTGGTGAATGACGGCAGCGGCGATCGCACGGGGACGATTCTCGACGCGCTGGTAGCGGAATTTCCGCGCCTGCGCCCGCTCCATCACCCGCACAACCGCGGCTACGGCGCGGCCCTGCGCACCGGCTTCGACGGCGCCGCTAAACGCTTCGTCTTCTACATGGACGGCGACGGCCAGTTCGATATCAAAGACCTGGCGCTGGTGCTGCCGCTGGCCACGGATGAGCAGCACATCGTTACCGGCTATCGCATCGAGCGCCGCGATCCCTTCATCCGCCGCCTAAACGCCATGCTGTTCGGCGGCTTTCTGGTGCGGGTGATGCTCGGCGTACGCGTGCGTGATCTCAACTGCGCCTTCAAACTCATTCCCAAGAAGGTCTTCGAGGCTATCACCCTAGAGAGCACCGGCGCGTTGATCAACGCCGAGCTTTATGGCCGCGCCATTCGCAAGGGCTTCGGCATCAAGGAAGTCGGCGTGCACCACTACCCGCGGGAGGCCGGGGTGCAGACCGGCGCCCACTTGCGCGTGATCTTGCGGGCGTTCTACGACCTGGCGCGACTGCGCCAGAAGATCATCCACGGCGACCGCGGGCAGTGAGGCGCGCTCAGCGCCGGCGGCGGGGTCATGCCGTTGCCGGCGTCGATTCACCGAGCGCGGCGGCGATGCGGCTGCGCACTGCTTGAGTGAGGGCCTCCGCCGGCATGCTGGCAAAGCTGGCGTAAGGGATCTCGTCGAGCACGCGCACGCTGATCGCGTGGCGACCTTGGAGCACGAAACCGCGCTTCGGCAGCGCCTGCGCCGTGCCCTGCACCACAATCGGCAGCAGCGGCGCTCGGGTGCGTTGCGCCAGGATGAAGGCGCCCTCCTTGAAGGCGCGTAGCCGGCCGTCGGGCGAGCGCGTGCCTTCGGGAAACATCATGATCGAGTTCCCGCCGGCAATGGCCCGCTCACACGCGGACATCATCTCCGCCACGCTCTGCCGGTCGCCCCGGCGCAACTCGATGTAGCGGTTTAGCCGCATGTTCCAGCCGACTGCCGGGACGCGGAAGTTCTCTATCTTCGACACCCACTTGAAGTGCACGAACAGGCGGAAAAGGACGAGAATGTCGAGCAGGGATTGGTGGTTTGCCACCATCACGTAGGCCACGCCCGGCCGGATGCGCTCGCGCCCTTCGATGTGCACGCGCCAGACCGGATTAAGCCAGGTGTAAAGCGACGCCCACCAGCAGGTGAACCGATGCAGCAGCACCAGCCGGCGATCGAAGAGAACGGTGCTGGCCCAGATCAGCGCCGCGACCGGGAACAGCAGCAGCGAGCTGACCACAATGAAGAGCCAGAACAACAGCGACAGCACGCGCGCGAGCACGCGGCTTTCTACACTGCCGCGTGCGCGCGCGCTAGCCGCTGTCGCGGTCTTCTACAACTCCACTCGGGAAGGGCCGCGGCTTTCCGACTTGGGGCGTTGCGCGCCGCCCTCGCTGCCGAGGTCGCGGGCCTGCAACTCGAAATCTGCTGGGTTGCGGCAATGGGCCAAGGCTTCGGCGTAGGTGATGCGACCGGCGCGGTAAAGCGCGAGCAACGACTGGTCGAAGGTCTGCATGCCGTAGGTGTTCTGCCCTTGCGCGATGACCTCGGGTAGCTCGCGCACGCGCTGCTTCTCGATGTACTCGCGCACGCGCGCGCTGCCGACCATAACCTCAACCGATGGAATCAGGCCCGAGCTGTCGGCGCGCAACAATAGCCGCTGACTGATCACGCCGCGCAACACGGTGGCCAGCACCATGCGAATCTGCTCGCGCTGGTGCTCGGGAAACGCGCCGGCAATGCGCAGCACAGTGTCGGGCGCGTCCATGGTGTGCAGCGTGCTGAGAACCAGGTGCCCGGTCTCCGCCGCCATGATGGCAGTCTCCATGGTCTCGACGTCGCGCATCTCCCCGACCATGATCACATCAGGGTTTTGGCGCAGAGCGGCGCGCAGAGCCGAGGGAAAGTCACTGACGTCGTCACCGACCTCGCGCTGGCTTATCACTGAGCGCTGCTCGTGATGGATGTACTCGATCGGATCTTCGATCGTAATCACGTGACGCGCACTGCTCTGATTGATGTGTTCAACGATCGCCGCCAAGGTGGTGGTCTTGCCGCTGCCGGTCGGGCCCGTGACCAGAATCAGGCCGCGCCGCTCGTTGGCCAACTTCTCGAGAACCGGCGGTAGACCCAGCTCGGTGAGGCTGCGAATGCGCGGCGGCACCAGGCGCAGCACGATGCCGACCTTGCCGCGTTGCCGGAAGACGTTGACGCGGAAGCGGCCCAGCCCGGGCTGGTCGAACGCGACGTCGGCATGGCGTTCGGTGGCAAAGCGCAGCCGATGGGTGTCGTCCGCCAAGATCCAGTTCATCGCCTCGTGCAACAGCTCCGAGGTGAGCACGCCGGCTTCCTCGCAGGGGCGTAACGTCCCGTGGACACGAAACATCGGCGGCATGCCGTCCTTGAGGACAACGTCCGACGCCTCCTGATTCACCGCCGCGTGCAAAATGTCGGTCAATTCCATGGAGAGTTCTTCCTACACATCATTTGAACCAATACCCATGAGAGGATTCCTTGTCCAGCGAGATCTTCAGCAACTGTGGCGCGGCTACGCCCAGCGCCTGGTGTGCGAGTTGCCGTGCGCCCTAGCGACGGCGCGGCGGCCTGGCTAGCTGGCCTGGGTGTGCGCCTGCTCGAGGCGCTGCTTGCGCGCTCGCGCAGGCCGCGGTGGCCGGCGACCCTCGGCCTCGACCGCACCCCCGCGCGCGCCAGCAACCCGGCCCGCGCTGACGTCGCGCAGCTCGCAGAAGGCGGCCCGAATGTCACCGATGAAGTCGTGCAAATCGGGCACCAGGTCCCAGTCGGCGTTGACACCCCAGCAGAGTTTGCCGGCGTAACTGAGCAGTGCGATTGCCAGCCCCTGGTTCTCGAACAGCGGTACCAGCGGGAAGCCTTCGAGCATGGGGGCGCCGAGCAAATAGAAGGTCTGCTGCGGACCGGGGACGTTGGACACGATCAGGTTGTACGGGTGCAACCAGGCGGTCAAACGGATGCCGAGCGAAAGCACCGCGGGACCGAGCCACTCGGCCGCCTGGGTGAGAACCTGCGGGCCGAGGGCCTGCTTAGAATGCTTCAAATCGGCGGTGAGCGCGCGCACGCGCGCGTAGCGGTCAAGCGGATCGCATTCGGCGACCGGCAGCGCCGTAAGCCAAGCCGAGACGCGATTGCCCATGGTGCCGTACTCTTCCGGCGCCCGCACGTTCACCGGAATGGTAACGCGGAAGTTGAGGCCGGTGAGATCAAGATGGCGGCGGCGCAGGTAGCGATGAATCGCGCCCGTTGCCGTGGCCAACACGACGTCGTTTACCGTGCCGCCGAGGTGGTGCTTTATCGCTTTCACCTCGGCGAGGTCGAGCGCCAGCCAGTCAAAGCGCCGATGCGGGCCCACCGGCCGATTGAGCGGGGTGCGTGCCGGCGGCCACAGCGCCGATTCCACCGTCTGCAACACCGCAGCGAAGTCCCGGTAAAGTTCTGCGCGGGTGCGGTCTGGTTGCTTCAGCGCTTGCCGTAGCTTGCGCGCCAACTGCAGCGGAGCACTGGCGCGGCGCAGCGCCGCGTCACGGACCAACTCGATCCTACCCGGGGCGGGCCGTGGAACCCAGCGTGGCGGATCGTGGATCACCTGCGAGGACGAGGGGCCAAGGATGGCGGTAAGCAGATCGACGCCGGCAAGGCCGTCCACCATGCAGTGGTGCGTCTTCAGCACCAACGCGAAGCGCCCGCCCTGCAAGCCCTCGACGATCCAGGCCTCCCACAACGGCTTCCCGCGATCAAGCTGCTGCGAGATGATGCGGCCGGTCAGCCGCTTGAGCTGGTGCTCGTCGCCGGGATGCGGCAAGCAAGCATGGCGCACGTGGTAATTCAGGTTGAAATGCTGGTCGTCAACCCACACCGGCCGATTCTCCAGCGGCACAAAGGCGATGCGCTGCCGGTAGCGGGGCACCAGATGCAGGCGCGATTTGATGTAAGTTCGGATACGGTCGATGTCGACGCCACCGTCTGGGCCTGCCAGCGCAGCGGCTTCGAAGATCGCCGTGCCGCCGACGTGCATGTGCGTGTGGGGGCCCTCGAAGACCAGGAAAGAGCTATCCATGGCAGAAAGGGGTTCATAATGCGAAGGGTTATTCATGTGCGCCCACTCCCGAGCCGTCGTCTGTAGCCACTGTCGAAGGAACAAATCAAGTCGCGTGCTGCGCCTAGCCTCGGGCCGTTGGCGCACCGCGGCGACCTGGAGGCGAGTGCGTCGCCTTCTCGTGTGGCATTTTGCATGCCCCAATCCGTTGTCGCACCGGCTCGAGCTGATCGCGCTGCGGCTTCCGAATTCCGTGAAGCGACGACGCCGGCACCGGTCTCCCTCCTGCCATGCCGCTGCCGTATTCGCGCCCGCTGTGCTGTCGTGTTGACGGCGGCGGCGAAGATCGGCAGCAGGGTTTTGCCGTTCGGCACTGGAACGTAGGTTGCACAGGTGGGCAATGATGCGCCGCACTCGGGCCATGGCTCTGTCACTAGTTACGCTGTGCGTTTGCGCACGCGCCTGGGGCCAGATTGCTCCGACAACGACCTCTACGCTGCGCCTGCCGACTGCCACCTCGACCCGCGTTCCCACGCGCACGCCGACTAGCACCCCGACGCTTACCCCGACCCGCACGCCTTCGGCTACCCGCACGGCGACTCGGACTCGGGTTCCCAGCGCTACTCCGAGCGCGACCCCAACGCGTAGCGCGACCCGCACCAAGACAGCGACCCGACCACCCACCGTGGCGCCGACGGCGACCGCTGTGGGTCAGCCCACCAACACCAGAACTGTGCCGCCGACCCCAACCGCGACACTAACTCGAACCGCCAGCCCGACTCGCACGGCGACGCGCACACCGACGCAAACCGCGACCAGGACCGCCAGCCGCACGGCTACCAGTACTCGCCCTCCATCCACCCCCACGAGCACCAGGACCCAACCGCCGACCCGCACCGCAACCTACACCCTGACCGCAACCGCTGGGGG
>JACQVA010000054.1 GCA_016210005.1 Deltaproteobacteria bacterium
GCGTCGCGGTAGATCCAGTGCTGCGACGCAACACCGTGCTCTCGATGCCGGAGCACCGGCGCCGGCGCGCTCTCCGGCACAGGCAGAATGACTCGCGGCTCTGCCCCGCTGCGTGCGTCGGCGTGCCCACGCGCCGGCGCACCATCGCGCTTCGCCCGCGCCGTGCTGCCGCGCGCCGCGTCCGGCCAGAGCCCGCGCGCGCGCAGCGCTTCGATCACCACCGACTGGTTACACCCCGCATGACAGCGCACGAGTAGCCGCCCGTCGCGCTCTGTCACACTTAGTGAGGGCGTGCGGTCGTCATGGGCGGGACAGCGCACCAGCCAGCCGCCACCGCTACGGTGCCCCCCGATCGCGTCGGCGATCTCGGCTGCGGTCATGCCGCGCCCGCACCTGTGTCGCTGGTGCTCCGCCGGGTGCGCTCATCGAGCCACGTGCGCACGTGTGCGGGGTCGTAGCGGACGCACCGCCCTACACGAACGAACGGCGGCCCATCACCGCTCCATCGCCACCGCCGCAAAGTCGGGACGGCTATCCGGATGCGCTCAGCTAGCTCGGTCTCGGTTAGTAGTGGTGCTGCTTCGTGTGTCATAGTGTGAGACCATGGCACTAGTCGGGGGCAGTGTCAATCTAATTGTGACGCACTAGGAGCGGAGTGCGTCACCTACGGTGTCGTGCTCACGGCTCCCGCCGGTTCGGGTATTGCCGTTGCGATGCCGCTGTAGCCGGCACCACTTCGCGGGCTTCTGTCAGTCTTCAGTTCGGCATTCGCTTGAGGGCAACCACGTTCGGCCGCTTGCGCTCGGGCGCCATCGCCGCCTCGATGCGCGCGCCCACGGCTTCGTTCGCGGCCTTCAGAGGGTCGGCCGCAAGGTGAGCATACCGCGCGGTCGTTTGCGGTTGCGTGTGCCCGAGCAGAGCGCCGATGATAGGCAGGCTCGAACCCGCGCCGGCCGCCACCGCCGCGAACGAATGCCGGAGGTCGTGCACGCGCACGTCCGCAATCTTCGCGCGCTTGCGGAGGCGCCGCCATGGGTCCTTCAGGTTCACCAGGCACGTGCCCTTCAATCGCCCGCGGATCACGTGCGGGTTGTCGGGGTCCTTCGGGTCCGGCTTGATGTCGGCCAGCACCTTGAGCGCCGGCGCGTTCAGGTGAATCACCTTCTCACCCGTCTTGGAGTCGGGCAGGTTCAAGCATTGTCGCTCGAAGTCCACCCACTCCCAGCGCGACGTCAGGATTTCCGAAACACGTGCGCCGGTGAAGATCAGCAGCCGCAGCGCCGGTACCACGCCGTGCCATTCCACCCGCTCGCGCTCGACTTCCGCGAGCACCTTGCCCAGCTCGGCCAGCTCAACGGCCGAAAGGAACCGTTGCCGCTTCTTCTCTCGGTAGCGCTCAATGTGCCGGCATGGGTTCGTGCCGTCGGGTCGGAGGCCCCAGCGCTCCGCCAAGTTCATCATCTTCGACAGCAGCGCCAGCGTTCGGTTTGCGTGGTACGGCGTGTTCTTCATGCCATGGTGTAGTCCCTGCACGTCGGCCCGTGTCACGTCTACCACCTTGCGCTTGCTGAGCGCCGGCAGAATGCGGGTCTTGAGGATCACTTCATCCGCGCGGATGCTCGACGGCTTCTTGTGCACGCGCATGTGGTACTCGCGGTAGCGCTCGGCCAGTTGCAGCACGGTCTCGGCTTTGCGCGCGTGCTGCCGCCGCGCGGCCGGGTCGATGCCCTTGCAAACGGACGCCAGCGCGTCTTGCGCCAGCACGCGCGCTTGCTCGACCGTCAGCACGCCATGGCGCCCGAGCGTTAGTCGGTGCGTGCGGTTGCCGAAGCGGTACTGCACGACGTAGGCCTTGACGCCCGTGGGCAGCACGCGCAGTCCGAATCCGCGCAACTCGGAGTCCCATGCGAAGTGCTGCCGGCCACTCGCCTGCACCGCCTCGATCGCCCGTTTCGTCAGCCGCATGATGCGCCAGCCCTCCCGTCAGCGGGTCGTGTCGGCACCGTGTAAGCAAAAATCAGCAGGTTCGCCGTGTAAGCACTATGTAAGCAGTTGGGAGCACAATCCGGCATCATCCGTCGCTACCCATGGCGTGCTAGATACACGTCTAAGCCTTGCGGCACAAGGGTTTCAGCGCCATCAGGCGTCAATGGTCGTAATCAAGAAAAATGGGCAGGATGAGACTCTTAATCAGCGGGTCCCGAGTTCGAGTCTCGGGCGGCCCATTCTCTCCCGGCGCTAAGCATCGCCGGGCCAGGCCAGGCACGGCCGCCGGAGAATTCGCAGGGTCGCGTAGATGCAGCGCATTGGGCCGCTGACCACAAGGGCTTGCGCAACTCTTGGAAACCCTAACGCCGGATTTGGTGAGGGCCGCTTGACGCTGCCGGCGCATTGGGCATACGTAGCTGCACTCGTGCCGGCGGCGCGGGAATGAACCTTGTTTACCTGGGAGGAACCTATGGTCAAAGCTGCTGTCTTGTACGGATTCGGGGAGCCGCTCACTATTGATTCGGTCAAACTCAAGGAGCCGCGCGCCGACGAGGTCGTCGTCAAAGTGGTCGCCAGTGGCGTCTGCCATTCAGACCTTTCGGTGGTGAAAGGGAAGCTACCGTTTCCGCCACCGGTGATTCCGGGGCATGAAGGCGCCGGAATTATCGAGGAAGTCGGCAAGGGCGTCACCGGCCTCAAGGTCGGCGACCACGTGGTGCTGTCGTGGGTCGAGAACTGTGGCCGTTGCCACTTCTGCGTTGCGGGGCAGCTCCATTTGTGTGATGCCAACGTGCGCGGGGTCATGGAAGGCCTCGAATACGTTTACGAGAAGGACGGCGTGAACATTTGCCGCATGGCCGGCGTCGGGTCGTTTGCCGAGCGCACCATCGTGCGCGCGACGGCCGCGATCAAGATCCCTGACGATGTGCCGCTGGATCGCGCCTGCCTGGTGGGCTGCGGCGTGATGACCGGTGTCGGTGCGGCCATCAACACAGTCAACCTGCGACCGCAGGACACGGTTGCCGTGTTCGGCTGCGGCGGGGTCGGCCTCAACGTCATCCAAGGCGCCGCCCTGCGCGGGGCGTCGAAGATCATCGCCGTCGATCTGGTCGACCAGAAGCTCCAGTGGGCGAAGCAGTTCGGGGCTACCCACACGGTCAACGCACGGGCGACGGATGGGGTCGATGCGGTCCGCAGCCTGACCGACGGGCTCGGGGTCGACTACTCCTTCGAGGTCATCGGGGTAGCGGAGGTGATCTTGCAGTCGTTCATGGCCCTCAAGCGCGGGGGCAAAGCGGTGATCGTCGGCGTGCCCGCCATGGGTCAAGATGTGAGCATCCCCGGGGCGATGATCGCGCTGGAGGAGAAGTCGCTGGTCGGCTCGCTTTACGGCTCGGCGAATATGCGCCGCGACATCCCCAAGCTGCTCGAGTTGTACATGCAGAAGAAGCTTAAGATCGACGAGCTGATCTCGCGCCGCATCAAGCTCGAGGACGTCAACGCGGCCTTCGAGGCGATGGAGAAGGGTGAGGTCGCGCGCAGCGTGATCGTGTACTAGCAGTCGCCGCCGGACACCAGCGGCCGGCGCTCGACAGCTCCAGTTGCTGCCGCTGGTGTTCGGACTAGCGCTTCTGCGGCGACGGCTTTGGCCGGCTGGGGCGGCTGCGCCTGGACGGTGCGGCTTTGGTCAGATACAGCTTGGCTTGTGATGGAATCGGACAAGCAGCGGCAGTGCGTCACGCACTGCGAGGACGAGACCTACGCGCTCGGCCGGCGCTTGGCCGAGAACTGCCGCGGCGGTGAGCTGCTCGGCCTGCGCGGCGAGTTGGGTGCCGGCAAGACCGCGCTGGTGCGCGGGTTGGCGGCTGGACTGGGCGTTGATCCCGACCGCGTGCGCAGCCCGTCGTTCACGCTCGTCAACGAGTATCGCGGCGGCCGGCTACCGCTTTATCACATCGACCTGTTTCGCCTGGCGCCGGGGGAACTCGATCGCCTGGCGTTGCGGGAGTATCTGTACGGCGAGGGCGTTTGTGCGGTCGAGTGGTTCGAGCGGCTGGGCGAGCCCTTACAGGACTACATCGAGATCACGCTCACGTTTGTGGACGAGCAGCAGCGCCACATAGTGGCGGCGGCGCACGGGGTTGGCTATGATCCGCTGCTCAGAGCGGTGAGCGCCTAGAGCCATGAAGTTGATTGTACAGAAGTACGGCGGAACGTCTGTGGGTAGCCCCGAGCGTATCCGTGGGGTGGCGCGGCGGGTAGCGGCAACTCGGGCGGCGGGCAACCGGGTAATCGTGACGGTCTCGGCCATGGCCGGCGAGACCAATCGCCTGCTGGCGTTGGCGCGCGAGGTGTCGCCCGATCCACAGGCGCGCGAGGTCGATGTGCTGCTGGCCACCGGTGAGCAGAGCGCGGTGGCGTTGCTGGCGATGGCGCTGCGTGATCTCGGACAGCCGGCCCAGTCGTTTGTCGGGCACCAGATCCGCATAGAGACCGACAGCGCGTTCGGCCGGGCGCGCATCCAGCGCATCGATGCCGACAACCTGCTGCGCGTGGTCGACGAGGGCAAGGTGGCGGTGGTCGCCGGCTTCCAAGGCGTGGACGCCGCGGATAACATCACCACACTCGGGCGCGGCGGCAGTGACACCACGGCCGTGGCCGTCGCCGCGGCATTGAAGGCGGATGTTTGTGAAATCTACACCGACGTCGATGGCGTTTACACCACCGATCCGCGCATCTGCCCGGGAGCGCGCAAGCTCGAGCGCATTTCCTTCGACGAAATGCTCGAGCTGGCCAGTCTCGGGGCTAAGGTGCTGCAGATCCGTTCGGTGGAATTCGCCAAGCGCTACCAAGTGCCGCTGCACGTGCGCTCGAGCTTCTCTGACGTTGCGGGCACTTGGGTGGTGCCGGAGGATCAGGGCATGGAAGACGTGTTGGTCTCAGGGGTGACCGTAGACCGCGATGAAACCAAGATCACGCTGATCCGAGTACCGGATCGGCCGGGGTTGGCGGCGCGCGTGTTCGGCCCGCTGGCGGCGGCCAACATCGTGGTCGACATGATTATCCAGAACGCTAGTGCGGAAGGGTTTACCGACCTGACCTTCACGGTGCCGCGCGCCGATTTCCAGCACGCCTTGAGCATCGTGAACAGCTTGGCGCAGGAGATCGGCGCTGCGGGAGTGGCGCACGCCACCGAGGTTGCCAAGGTCTCGATCGTCGGCCTGGGTATGCGCAGTCACGCTGGGGTGGCGGGCAAGATGTTCGAAGTGCTGGCGGCCGAAGGCATCAATATCCAAATGATCTCGACTTCGGAGATCAAGATTTCCGTGGTCATCGACGCCAAGTATGCCGAGCTGGCGGTGCGCGTGCTGCACCAGACGTTCGTCGAGCCGGGCCTGGCGGCGGAGGCTCAGCCGTGACGCGCGACCGCCATATTCAGATCTACGACACCACCCTGCGCGATGGCACGCAGGCTGAGGACGTTGCCTTCACGTTGGCAGACAAGTTGCGCATCGCCGAGCGACTCGATGAGTTCGGCATCGATTACATCGAGGGCGGCTGGCCCGGTTCCAACCCGCGCGACGAGGCGTTCTTCGGCGAGGCCAAGAGCCTCACTCTGCACCACGCCCGCCTGGTGGCGTTCGGGGCGACGCGCCGCGCCAACGTCAAGGCCGCCCACGATGCCAATCTGGCCATGCTGCTGCGCGCCGAGACGCCGGTGGTGACGATCTTCGGCAAGACCTGGGACCTGCACGTTCGGGACGACCTGCGCATCTCGAAGGCCGCCAACTTGGAAGTGATCAACGACACCGTGAGTTATCTCAAGCGCCGCGTCGATCAAGTCATCTTCGACGCCGAGCACTTTTTCGACGGCTACAGCGCCAACCCGGAGTACGCCATCGAGTGTGTACGCGCCGCCGCCGACGGCGGCGCCGACTTGTTGTGCCTCTGCGACACCAACGGTGGCCGGCTCCCCGAGGGGATTGCGCAAGGGGTCGAGGCCGTGCGGGCGGCGGTGGCAACGCCCATCGGCATCCACTGCCACAACGACTCCGAGCTGGCGGTGGCCAACAGCCTGATCGCGGTGCAGCACGGGGCGGTGCAGGTGCAGGGCACGATCAACGGGATCGGCGAGCGCTGTGGCAATGTCAACCTGTGCTCGGTCATTGCTAACCTGCAACTGAAGATGGGGACCCGGGTGGTGAGCCCGGGCCAGCTGCGGCGGCTGCAAGAGCTGTCGCGCTTTGTTTACGAGCTGGCCAATCTGGAGCCGCACAAGCGGCAGCCGTACGTGGGCGTCAGTGCCTTCGCCCACAAGGGCGGCGTACACGTTGCGGCGGTGCAGAAGAACCCGCTTACCTACGAGCACATCGACCCGGCCGTAGTCGGCAACCAGCAGCGCGTGCTGGTGTCGGACCTCTCGGGGCGGGCCAATATTGCCTTCAAGGCGCAGGAGTTCGGCATCGACCTCGCCAGCAGCGATCCCAATGTGCGCCGGGTGCTGAACGAACTCAAGGAGCTGGAGCACCAGGGCTTTCAGTTCGAAGGCGCCGAGGCCTCGTTCGAGCTGCTGCTGCAGAAAGGCCTCAACCAGCGCGTGCGCTATTTCCGCCTGATCGGCTTCCGCGTCATCGACGAGAAGCGTAGCGAGAACGAGGCTCCGCTGGCCGAAGCGACCATCATGATCGAGGGGCCGGACGGCACCGTTGAGCACACCGCGGCGCAGGGCAACGGCCCGGTCAACGCCCTGGATACGGCGCTGCGCAAGGCGCTGGGCAAGTTCTACCCGCAGATCGAGCAAATGAAGCTGCTCGATTACAAGGTTCGCGTGCTCAGTTCCGGCACCGGCACGGCGGCGACCGTTCGGGTCTTGATCGAGTCGGGCGACGAGCACGAGCGCTGGGGCACGGTGGGGGTGTCGCACAACGTGATCGAGGCCAGCTGGCAGGCGCTCGTCGATAGCATGGAGTACAAGCTATACAAGGACGCCAAGCGCCACCGCCGTCAGCCCAAGATCGGGCAGGGCGCCGACTAGCCGAGAGCGTGTCGGCGGCCGGGTGCAGCGGCAAGAATTTTGAGCCGCTGCCGCCGTCAGCTGCCGGCGGACAGACTGTGATTTACCTGGATTACAACGCCACCACGCCGCTGCACCCTGAAGTACGCGCGGCGATGATGCCTCATCTCGGCGACGAGTTCGGCAACCCCTCGAGCGCGCACCGGCTAGGGGCTCGTGCCCGAGTGGCCGTCGAAACGGCTCGGGTGCAGGTGGCGGCCGCAGTCGCTGCAGGGGCGAGCGAGATCGTCTTCACTAGCGGTGGAACCGAGGCCAGCAATCTAGCGATCCAGGGCGCAGCGGCGAGCCGGGAAGGCGCGATCGTGACGACACCGATCGAGCACTCCTCGGTGCTGCAGCCGATTGCGGCGCTCAAGCACGCCGGCCGGCGGGTGCGCGAACTGCGCGTCGACGGTGCGGGGCGGATTGATGTCGATGACCTGCGCCGCTGCCTCAGCGAGCCGGTAGCGCTGGTCAGCATCGGTTGGGCGAACAACGAGATCGGCACGATCGCGCCGGTGGCGGAGGTGAGCGCTCTGTGCCGCGCGGCCGGGGTGTTGCTGCACATCGATGCGGTGCAGGCTTTCGGCAAGATCGCGGTGGCGGTGGCGCCGGCGGACCTCATGTCGCTGTCGGGGCACAAGATCGGCGGGCCCAAGGGCGTCGGTGCCCTGTGGGTTCGCGGGGGTGTCCGGATCGAGCCGCGCCTGCTGGGCGGGCCGCAGGAGCGCGGGTTGCGCGCCGGAACCGAGAATGTCGCCGGCATCGTCGGCTTCGGCGCCGCCTGTCAGCTGGCAGCGTCGGGCGTAGCTGCCGGCGAGACCATTGCGGGTTTGCGCGAGCGGCTCTGGCAGCGGCTGGCCGCAAGTGTCGGAGGGCTCAGCCGCAACAGCCCGCCGGTGGGATGCTTGCCTAATACGCTGAACGTACGGGTCGCGGCGATGCGGGGCGAGGCACTGGTGGCAGCCCTCGACCTGGAAGGAGTGGCGGTCTCGACCGGTTCGGCGTGTGCGGCTGGCGCCGCCGAGGTCTCACATGTGCTGCGAGCGATTGGCATCGCCGAAGATGACGCGCGTGACGGGCTGCGGTTCAGTCTGGGCCGGGGCACCACCAGCGCGGAGATTGAGCGTGCCGCGGAGCTGGTGGCGATGTGCGTCGCCCGCATACGTGCCGTGCGAGGGCGGGAGGCCGCCCATGCCTAAGGCAGCTCGGGTTGTCGTCGGGATGAGCGGCGGGGTTGATAGCTCGCTGGCGGCGGCGCTGCTGCTCGAGCAGGGCTACGAGGTCATAGGTGTGGCGATGCGGCTGTGGGCGGGGGAAGCGGGCATGACCGCCAGCGGCTGCTGCTCACTCGATGACTTCGTCGATGCACGCCGGGTGGCGGGGCAGCTCGGCATCGCGTTCTACGTCATGGATTTTCGCCCGCAGTTCGAGACCAGCGTCGTCACCCCGTTTGTGAGCGAGTACCTCGCCGGGCGCACGCCGAACCCGTGCGTGCGCTGCAATCAGTTCGTCAAGTTCGGCGCCCTCTGGGCCCGGGCGCAGGAGCTGGGAGCGAGATGGATTGCTAGCGGCCACTACGCTCGGGTTGTGCGTGATGAGCACGGTGTGCCGCAGCTGTGGCAGGCAACAGATGTGGCCAAGGACCAGTCGTACTTCCTGTTTGCCGTGCCGCCGCCGGTGCTGGCGCACTGCCTCTTCCCCATCGGCGAGTTGACGAAACGGGAGGTGCGCTCGCGTGCCGGCGCCTTGGCATTGCCGGTGGCCGAGAAGCCGGAAAGCCAGGAGGTGTGCTTTGCGCCGAGGCGAGAGCACGTCTCGTTCGTCGCGCAGCGGGCGCCGCAGCTCACTCGCGGAATGATAGTGGATGAGGATGGCCAGGTTGTTGGGGAGCACGACGGCGTCCACCAGTTTACCATCGGGCAACGTCGTGGCTTGCGGCTCAATGCCGGACGGCCGCTGTACGTTACGGACATTGATGCACAGCAGGGCATCGTGCGGGTGGGCTCGCGCTCGGCCACCCGAGCCGGCGGGCTGACGGCGACGCAAGTGGTTTGGACCAGCGGGCGCCGGCCCAGTCGCGGAGCGAGCTTGCAGGTCAAGATCCGCTCGCGCTTTGAGCCGGTAGCGGTGCGGGTGGAGGAGGTTAGCGACGCGCGCTTCAGCGTCAGTGCACGCGACGGGCTAGCGGCGGTGACACCGGGACAGGCGGCGGTGTTGTACGACGGCGCGCGCGTTGTCGGCGGCGGTTGGATTGAGCGCGTTATGCCAAAGTCGTCGGCGGTAGCAGCGTAGAGCAGCAATGAAGGTGGCGATTACCACGCTGGGCTGCAAGGTGAATCAGTACGATTCGGCGGCGCTGGCAAGCGAGCTGGGGCGCGACGGCCATTCGCTGGTGCCGTTTGAAGCCGGAGCGGACGTATACATCGTCAACACCTGCACCGTTACCGATCGCGCCGACTGGGAAAGCCGGCAGTTGTTGCGGCGAGTCAAGCGCTGGAACCCGTCTGCCCGCGTAGTGATGACGGGCTGTTACGTGCAGGCGAATCCCCAAGGGGTAGCCGCAGTTGACGGGGTCGATTTCGCCATCGGGCTCAATCGCCGTGACGAGCTGGTGCGGGCCGTGCGCGGGGAATTCGGGCCGAAGCAGGCGCAAGTACTGGTGGACAACTTGCGCCAGGCCGAGGGCCCGCCGCTATTGGGGGCGGAGGTCTTCAGCGGCCGTACGCGCGCTTTTCTCAAGGTACAGGACGGCTGTGATCAGTTCTGCACCTTCTGTGTTGTGCCGTGGTCGCGGGGGCGCAGCCGCAGTGTGCCGCCGCGTGCGATCTTGGCGGAGCTGGACAAGCTTGCCGATTGCGGTTTTCAAGAGGTGGTGCTCGCGGGCATTCATCTGGGCGGCTACGGGCACGATCTGCGACCACAGATGGGGCTGGCTGAGTTGGTCGAGATGGTTGCCGAGCGCGCCCGCCTCGCGCGCATTCGGCTAAGCTCGGTTGACCCGCCGGAGGTTTCGCCGCGCTTGCTGGAAATAATGCGGCGCAGCGACCGCGTTTGCCCGCATCTTCACGTGCCGGTGCAAGCCGGAGACGATGCCGTGCTCCAACGGATGCGCCGCCGCTATGACACGCGCCTGGTGCGCGACGTGCTCGCCGAAGTCCGACTCCAGTTGCCCGATGCCGGAATCGGTACGGATCTGATTGCGGGATTCCCGGGCGAGACCGAACTGGAGTTCGAGCGCACCTCGGCGCTGCTGGACAGTCTGCCATTCACCTACTTTCACGTTTTCCCGTATTCGCGGCGCGCCGGCACGACAGCGGCGAAGCTGGCCGGGCACCTGCCGAAGCCCGTGGTCGCCGCACGCGCGCGACGATTACGCAGATTGGGGGAGCGCAAGCGGGCCGCGTTCGCGTCATCTCTGGCCGGCTGCCAACTGCGGGTATTGCTGGAGGCTGGTGCTGCGCCGGTTAGTGGATACTCTCGCAACTATGTGAGGGTCCTGGTACCGGGAAGTGGCCCCGCACCGAACCATGAGGTTAGCGTGAGAGTCACAGCGGTACGCGGAGCCGTCGTGGAGGGAGACATTGCGTAGACGCGGTCAGGAATCGCAGTCGAAAGCGGAAGAGGCAGCCCGGGGCGTGCAAGCACGGATCGGATACGTCTTTCGCGACTTCGATCTGCTGCGCCAGGCGCTTACCCATTCCTCGGTGCCGCGCGTCACCCAGCCGTGCGCGAGCGAGCGGCTGGAATTTCTCGGCGACGCCGCTCTGGCGCTGGCGGTTGCGGAGCTGCTCTTAGTCCGCCATCCAGACTGGAGCGAGGGCCGCTTGTCCTTGGCGCGCGCCGCCTGCGTGCGCACTTCGTCGTTGGCAGCCAAAGCCCGTGCGCTTGGTCTCGATGCCGCACTTAGACTGGGGCACGGTGAGGAAAAAACCGGAGGCCGAGGTAAGGTGTCTATTCTTGCTGCCGTGTACGAGTCCGTAATCGGTGCAGCCCTGCTCGACGGTGGCTACGGCGCGGCCCGCGAGCTGGTGGAGGAGCATTTCGCCGCCGAGTTGGGCGAGGATGTGTCGGACGAAGCCGACTTCAAGACGCGGTTGCAAGAACTTGTGCAGGCGGAGCTTGGTACTACACCGAAGTACCGGCTGATCGAGACCTCTGGTCCCGACCACGCGCGGCAGTTTGTTGTTGCAGTCGAGTTCGGCGGCGGCGTGGTTGCGCTGGGAGAAGGCTCGAGCAAGCAGGCTGCCCAGCAGCTTGCCGCCTCTCGCGCGCTAGCGCAGAGGCCCGGCAATCTCGTTAATTCGCGTAAGTGATTGACATTGCAGCTGATTGTTGCACGTCAGTTTTTTCTTGACAAAGTTCACGCGCTCGGTCGATAATCGGCACCAATGCGAAAGCAGGAACAGAGTATCGTGAGAGTCAGAGGGCAGCACCGGGCACGTGCGCCGTCGCCATCTGGATAGAGCGGTGGCCGCACGGGGGCAACTTCACATGGGGCAAGGCAGATTTCTTGAAAAGGAGGCAACGTTATGATGAGGCGCAGAATTGGCAGGCTGGCGGCCGCAGCGGTGGCGACGGCAGCTTTCGTGGTTCCGATGGCCGTGAAAGGCGTCATTCCCAATCCGAGCATGCTGTCGGTGAACTACACTTCGTGGTTGGTGCAGGCGTACGACGAGTGCCCGGTGACACCGTTCTCCACCATCATCTCTGGGGTTCAGGTTTGCGCGTCTTCCGCTGAGTCAACCAAGACCTTTAGGATGGCCAGGGTCATGGTCAGCCGGACGAGCAACCGCGTGCTGTTGATCGGCAGTGGCTTCCCGTCGAGCCAGGCAGTGCGGCTGCGTTTTACGGTTCGCTCGAGCACCCGCTCGGCGCCGCTGCTCACGTATATCGATTACAACGTGACCTGCCCGGCGACGACGTGCACCAGTAGTGGTGTTTGCATCCAGCGGACGGACCTTGGCACCTGTATCGGACCCGGCGCGGAGGTTACCCGGGTGGCCACCGGTAGGAACATCGAGATCCTCTCGGCTGAGCTAGTTGAGAGCCCGTCACTCGACGTGATCGGGCGGCCCGGTATCATCCGCTAAACGAAAGATCCCGTCCTGTTAGCTGGGGGGAGCGGCGGCTAGTCCGCCGCTCCCCCTTTTTTTTCGCGACCGATCCAACCGGTACACGTTAATTCGGGTCTCCTGCCTTATGGCCACTCTCTGGCGATATCGCTCGAAGTCGGCGGCCGGAAACCAGAACTCATAGCTACCAACCGGCGATGCCGAGAGTCCTTCCATCGGTGGCGCCGGTGCTTGCTGCGCCGTCAGGCAGTAGACCGGCCGCGGGGACAAGCTCTGCACGAGTCCCGCCATGTCCCTAGTTCGACCCGGATCGAGAACATACGATGGTGTTCCGGCGATTGCCCAGAGAGCGGCCTGCATGTGGGTCGGAACGAGCCCGGTGTAGTTGACCAGCAATACCGCATCGCTCGGCAACAAAGCCGCGACGGCTTGCACGTGTCCGGCGGCCGGAGGATAGAGCGAATGGGCCGCAAGTGGAAGGAGCCGCTGCAGCGGAGTCAGCGTGCAGACGCCCACGGCGACTGCACCAAGGACCCGCCTCGAAGTCCGCAGCGCAGTAAGCGCCACGGCGGCAAGAACCGCGCACCCTGGAAGCACCATAGGCACGAAGCGCCTAGCGACCCAAAGCGGGACGGGCTGCGCGTGGGGATCCCCGATGACATGGACGGTAGCAACCAAGAGCGTCAGCGAAAACAGGCCCAAGGCCGGCTTGTCGCGAAGCAGGTAGGCGCCAACCAATGAGGCCAGCAGCAGCGGTAGGCCAAGGTAGTAAGTGAGGTAAGTTACGTTCGGTCCGATTTCCGACATCCCGTTACGCAACAGCAACCAACTGCCGAGCAACATAGCGCCAGCTGCGCTGGCAACGGAAATGGCGCGCGCCGTTTGCACGCGCTTTCTTCGCGCGAGCCAGTAGCCGACTAGCGGAAGCGCAAGCACCAACACCACCACAGGGGCATGGGTGCCGGTCGCTCGCCATTGCTCGGCGGCGAAATCCTTGAAGAAGCCGAAGTAGTGGGTTCTGTAAGTCGCGAGATGGACGGCGGCGTGCAACCACAGCCCGCCAGCGGTAGCGAGAAGAACCGCCCATTGCTTCAAGGGAACCGTACGCCGGAAAAAGAGCAGCGAGCACGCAAGCGGAAGGGCCAGCAGCGGTAGTTGCTCGGCGCGCATCAGCCCGCAGATTCCGAGACCGACCCCAGCAAGCGCGGCGTGTCGCACGCTAGCGGAGCGCTGCCACGCCACAAATGAACCAAGCGCGGCCCACAGAAAGAATTGCGCCGGCACCTCCGGCATTGGGAAGCGGCTGTACCAATGTTGGGGCGCCAGGCTCATGAGGAGCAAGACGCAGACGACGCCCGCAGCCGAGCCATCGAGGTCGGCAGCGAGACGGTAGACGGCCCAAAGCGCAAGCGCCGCGAACAGGGTCACCGCCCAAGGAGCGGCAGCCAGGCCGCCAACAGCCACGCAGATGGCTGTCCACACCATGAACAGATGGTGAAAGGCAGGGAGAACCGCTGGCGAGGTTCGCTCCGCCAGCGTGAAGCCACCGGTCAGTCGCCAGTACGGTGGCGATACCCCGTCCGCCGACAGGCTTGGGAGCAGCCAGGCCTGCTGCCGTGGCGAGAGCATCTGGGTTGACGGATCGATGAATTCCAATTGCCCGGTCTGCGCCAGGTGGATGCCACCGGCTTGGTATACGGAAGAGTCGGAGCCATAGAGCAGGGTATCGAACGGTGGCGCAGACCACACCACGGCCAGCAGCACGACGCCAACGCCCGCCGCATCGGCGCGCCCGTAGCGGCCGGGGCGGTGGCGGCGGCCCAGTGCGGCGACCAGAGACAAGCCGGCCAGGGCCGCCAGCAAGTGGAGGAGGTGAAAAACGTGGAACTCAGTGAGAAGCAAAGCAACCCATGACACCGCGGCGGTGCCGAGGAGTAGCTCCTCGAAAAGCCGGTGTTCGGATGCCCCGTCCTCGGACCGTAACAGAAGCCGCAGGCTGACACCCGGCACCCAAACCATGGCAAGAATGACAACCGGCGCCAGTAGGATTCGCATACGTGCCAGGAAACCAGACGTTTGTATCCAGCTAGGCTAGTCGGGTCAAACGAGGTTGGCCGCTTAGGTGCCGGGTGGGTGTGCGTCAAATCTGTGGGTAACGTGCAGCCGACCGGGCAAATCCTCACCAGTCTGACAGTACTGAGTACTGTCAGGCCGAGGCCCCATGGCCGAAAGGGACGCAATCTGTCATTCCCGCGAAAGCAGGAATCCAAGGCACCGGCTCGCTACGACCCGCCAGCGCTACACGATCTCGTCATAGAGGTCTCGCCAGTCCGGGTTCTGAGCTTCGATCAGCTCGATCTTCCAGC
>JACQVA010000055.1 GCA_016210005.1 Deltaproteobacteria bacterium
CGGAAGTGGCGGACTGCGGCGGGTCAGTAGCACTGCCGAGGAGATGAGTAAGTCCATTCGGGGGCTGCGGATCGCTCCGACAACCGCGGGCTCGGCCGCCGGTGAATTCTACGAGGCGAGCTGGAGCTATCGGACAGCCGCGGGAAAGCCGTGATTACGCGCAGCAAGAACCGGTTAATCATCGGGAGCGCCACATCTTCCCACCCGAGCGCTGCCTGACAGAAAACATCGTCGACACGAAGTTTGACTCTGGATTGTCCTGGTCCAGAACGCCACGGATGATCCCCATGCGCGTTTCGAACGGGAGCTGCGCCACGGACTCATCCGCTGCGCTGGTTCTCCCACACCACAAAGAAGACCCTCTCGTCGATCTGCAGCTGGTACCACACGCTATAGCCGGTGAGGTCAGCGCCGTCTGCGACGAGAAAGAAATCGGTCTGCCCAATCGGAGCCACTGACTCGCCCCGCCCGGTCATTGTTTTGGCGACCTGCGTCGCTTGGTCGATAAGGTATCGGGAAATCCCGAACCTCCTTTTGCCCGCCGATTCTCTATGCATAGACGATCTGCGACAAGGGAAAATCGGCACTCCTGATTGCGGTCATCAATGCGCGTACTCATGCACCAATTGCACCGGCGATTGCAAACCGTAACGGGACCGGCGCATCCCGCTTCCACAATCCTCCCGCCTACACCCACATGCGTGGCGGATCAGCGGGCAAGTCCGAGTTCCTCCAGCAGGTGGGCCAAGCCACCCATCCACACGCCGCGCCGGATCTGGATCGGCTCGGCGGCGAGGTTGACCACGTATCCGCGCGCCAGGCCGAGGTCGCGCATGCAGGTCTCCAAACCGCGTAGGTCGGGGACGGAGACGCCCAGCTTGATCTCGATCGGGATGATCGCGTCGCGCAGGCAAAGGATCAGGTCCACCTCCGCCCCCGTGTGGGTGCGGTAGAAGAACGCCTGCACTCCGGGGTCACGAAGGTGGGCATGCAAGAGGATTTGCTCGATGCTGAACGTTTCGAAGCTGGCGCCGGCTTTCGGATGGGCGAGCAGTGCTCTCTTCGAAAAGGGGATGCCCAGCAGCGCGTGCAACAAGCCGGTGTCCCGCACGTAGATCTTCGGGCTCTTCACCAAGCGCTTACGGATGACGCCGCGTACGGCGCGAGGCGGCGGATCGGGAACGTGCCCTCGAAGATGTCGAGGAAGTGCGCCACCGAGTGGTAGTTGACACCCAGAGAGCCGCCCAACTCGGAGAGGTTGCAGATTCCGCCCTGCGCGTGCGCCACCATGGTCAGGAGCGTGCGAAGCCGCAGGCTGGAGATCCGAAAGCCGAGCTGTGGGATGTCCTGCTCCAAGGTCGTGCGAAGATAGGATGGATACCACTCCTCGGGCCGGGCCCGTGGCCGACCCCAGTGGATGCGGGGAAAGGCGCCTTGAATCCACAAGCTCTCCGCGTCGTGCTCAGCAACCGAGATCCCTGCGAGCTCAAAAACACCAACCCGCCCGGTGAGCGACTCGGAGACACCCTTCAACAAGCCTGGCGAGGCAGATCCAAGCAGTACGACCCGCCGGCGCGGCTCGCGGTCGAGGAGGCTGCGAAGGACCGGGACGAGACCCGGCAAGCGTTGCGCCTCGTCGATGACCAACCGAGGGGCGTGGGAGATGAAGAACTGCGGGTCGCCGCTGACGCGGGCGAAGTCGTTCGGATCCTCGAGGTCCGCGTACGTGTAGTCGGGGAAGGCGAGATGGGCAAGCGTCGACTTGCCGATCTGCCGCGCCCCGAGGCTCGCCAGGGCCGGGAACCGCCGGCTCAGTGCGCGGACCCGACCCTCGGCTATACGCGCCATGCCACGTTGGAAAATTAGATGCCAATCCTCTGATTTTCAAACGCCCCGACCCTGAGGCTAGCGCCACATTGGTCGTTGCACGACAGTTACCCCCGATCTGTGACCTGCAGGCGCGCCGTCCGGGCCGCGTTCCGCTCCTGCACTCCATCTCCGCGAGCGTCGCCATGGCGCGGCAGGACGGCGCGGCGGGGATCTTCACGGCGTGCCGCCCAATGCGCGGATGCGATCTCGGACCTCGACAGAATCTGGTTGGAACCGCAGCGCTTCGCGGTACATGTACATTGCGCCGTCTCGATCACCTCGCTCCCGGAGCATGTCTCCCAAGCCCAAGGTGAGGCGTGGTTCGATCCGAGCGGCCTCTCGATACTCGCCCATAGCGTCTTCAATGCCACCCTTTGCCCCAAGTGCCTCGCCCAAGCCCAGGTGCGCGCTGATGGCTTGATCCGTGTCCGGTTGAAGGCGTAGCGCAGCGCGGAATTCACGGATGGCGCCGTCGTGATCCCCCTTGTTAAGAAGCGCCCCCCCGATCCCGAGGTACGCCTTAGCGTCGTCTGGTTTGAGCCGCAGTATCTCACGGTACTCATGGATCGCGGCGTCGTAGTCGTGCTTGCGGGACAGCGTAATAGCAAGAAGAGAGCGCAGGGGTAATTCTCCCGGTTTAAGCCGCACCGCGGCGCGAAATTCACGGATGGCGCCGTCAACGTCGCCTACCTCGTTGAGCGCAAGGGCAAGACCATAGTGAGCCCAGACGAAGTCCGGGTTCGTGCGAATCAAGTCCTGGTAGGCACGGATAGCACCAGCGTAGTCACCCTCTTCGGTGGCCAAATACGCGATCTGATAGCGTGCGTCAGCATTTTGCGGATCAGCATCCAAAACGCGATCGAGGAGGCGGCGTGCTTCCTGTCGGCCAGCTTGGGATGATGAACCGGTCTTACGCGACCCTCCGGGGCCGGCAAGGGCCGTCCACGCTTGGCTCAGCAGGCTTCGAACATCGACCGCATCAAGAGTCCTTCTCCGCTCGGCCCCCAGCGTTTGGGCTTCCTCTTTGGTTCTGGCCTGTTCCAGTGCCCGGTTCTGCTCTTGCACCTGCCTTCGGAGGTGATCGATTTCCTTGCGCAAGGTCTCGAGTTGCATGCTGGCCGCCGCGTTCTTTTTCACTGCCGCCACTTGCCTGGGTACCTCTGTCGCGTCGATCTCGCAGGCGACATCGACGTGTACGACGAGCGTTTCACCGTCCATGGAGCTGTACGTCTTGGTCTCGGTCACCTTGACGAGGCCTGCCGTGTAGGCGCGTATCTCATCGCGGCTCAACCGCATGTCGCGCACCTCGGTTATACTCTCGACGTACGTACCCACCTGCTCCAAAGCGAGCCGCTTGGCATCGAGCAGGGCCAAACGCTTGGCGTCGGCACGCGTGTCGTTATCCCCCATCCGGTACTCGCCGGTGGCGCGGATGGTGCGCGTCTCGGCAAGCGCGATCCCTGTCAGCAGGCCAAGCAACGAGAGGCCGGCCATACAGGAAGCGGCAAGGCCGGTCGGATAGGCGCGACGCGTGCGCGTAGTGGCCGCGGCACGCCGAAAAGGCCGCACACGCTCATCCGGGCGCGACAAATCCCCAACCCGTGAACGAAGCGGAGACCACGCTGGCGGCTCTTGCCTCACACGCCCCTCGCAGAGTCGTGACGCGATAGCATCAGGAAGATAATTGCGCAAGCGGAACCGGGCTCCAATGGGCTCCGAGTTGGCTTGCGCTGGCATCGGACTCGGAGTCTGCCTCACGTTCAACAGCGTCGTCGACCTGGACGTATGTGTACGTTTCGGCATCCAGCGTTCCCACCACCTTGCCCGTCACGCTCACCGTGCTTTCTCAGTGAGTGAACAAGGTGACGTCCGCGCCGCGGTAGTAGAACGCCAGGATCTCGGCCGCGTCCTTGCCCTTGTCGGCCATGTCCTTCGCGCCCCATTGCGACGCCGTGGCCGAAGCCACCTCGATGTGCGATCGATACACTACGTAACTGGGGACTTTCACCCGAGCGGGTTGTGCCATCGCAGTCGGGGAAGCGTTCGAAGTCGCCGTCGTTGGAGTGCAGCTCGCACTGATGCTCGATGGCCAACGCAGCGAGGTGCGTATCGGTCGTCAAGCTGCCGGGGACGCCCGTGGCGGCGAACAGGCTTACCACGATCGAGAGGTGGCGTCCTCCCGGTTCGAGGATATGCACATGCGGTCACGCGAGCCACCCTCGTACTCGTTCGAGCGCCTCCAAGGGCGCCAGCGGATCGCAAAACGCGGCGGGATGCGTGGCGAGCCGGCTGAAGCCGAACGAGACCGCCCACGGAATCGCGACGGCGCTCTCGTTCGACATCAGGCCTTCCCACCACGCACGGGCCGCTGCGTGTCGCGGGAGCGCCTCATTGTGGGCATAGAGGAGCAGGTTGATGTCGGGCAGGATCATCGCGTGCGCATGTGCTCGAAGTGCTACGCATCCAGCTCATCCGCCAACTGATTCAGTTTGGGTGGGTCGATCCCGGCGCGCAGCGGGCTTCGAAAGGTGTGGACCTGAAACGGCTTAGCGGCTCGCCGGCGAGGCGTCATCGGCCGCCCCGCGCCTACTCACTACTCGGTGATGGGCTACATCCTCGAGCCGACGAAGCTGGTCGAGAAGACGGCGCCGGCCATCGCCGAGCGCCAGCGCCGCAATCGCATCCGCTTCTGAGCAAGTGAACCACAGCCGAGTGCGGCGCTCACATCGACTTGGTAGCCGTCGGCGAGATCGGTCCGCCCCAGCGTCTTGAACCCGCCCGCGGAGCCTGGTTGTTTTGCTCGCTCGGTTCGGTAGGTCGGTAGTCAAGATATGACCCCACGCCCCTCAGTGATGGCAGCGATGGAGAGGTGCAAAGCTCGAATGCCCAAACGGAAGCACGCGGAGTTGACGAACTGGGCGCGACCGGCGGAGTTGCGCAAGGCCGCCGGCTTCACCCAGGAGGAGCTGGCCGCCGAGATCGGTGTGTCCCGTCCGCACACTCCTCCACCGCCGTTTTCGTTTCGCCGTTTCGTGCTGTCGTGATCTTCTGCGCCTCCGACCAGTCCGCGCAATCACGGCACTCACGACGCTACAAAAGCACCAAGATCGGCTTGACTGGCCCGCTGGAAAGCCAGTTGTCGCGCAGAGTGCATGCTCGCCGGAAGTACACGGTCCCTCTTGAGTGCGCGTGCGGCTCCGTCCGGCTGTTGCAATCCAGGGAATCTGATACACGATGCCCATGAGTTCTGGCGACATCCTGCGCGACTTGCGCGCCCGCACCGGTAAGGCGGTCGCTCACTACTGGAAGACTCGGGCGGGACAGAGAGATAAGCAGCGCCAGACCGGCAAAGCCGATCAGGGACTGCGCAGCGCCGTGACGGGCGGCGCCCAGATGGACGGGTTCATCGACCTGTTCACGGACTTGATAACGGCGGCAGGGATTCCCGTGCGCTTTGTCTTCAGAAAGAAAGCCGTCGAATTGCCGGGCTTCTTCCGTCCCACCTAAGGAGTGGGACTTGCTGGTTGTACGCGAGAACACGTTGCTCGCCGCGATCGAGGCGAAGTCTCAGGTCGGCCCGTCGTTCGGCAACAACTTCAACAACCGAACGGAAGAGGCAATGGGAAGCGCTCTCGACCTGTGGACGGCCTACCGCGAACGTGCCTACCTTGAGAGCCCTCAGCCTTTCTTGGGGTACTTCTTCATGCTGGAAGACTGTGACGCCTCCAATCGTCCGGTCAAAGTGCAGGAGCCGCACTTCAAGGTCTTTCCCGAATTCGTCGGAGCTTCGTACATGCGCCGATATGAGGTCTTCTGCCGGAAGCTCGTGCTGGAACGCCATTACACGGCGGCCGCGTTTGTTTCGTCGACGGCGGACGGCGGAATTCACGGGCGCTTCTCGATGCCTGCGGAGGATCTATCCGTTGAGCGCTTCGCCCGGACACTCACGGGTCACTTGGCTGCCTGCGCGTGAACACATGGAGAGAACGGTTCACAGATTGATAAACGGCGACGCGCGAGAACTTGCCCACCTGGGCGACGCTTCGGTTCATCTTGTCGTCACGTCGCCCCCCTATTGGAATCTGAAACGATATAACGAAAACCCGGACCAACTCGGCCATATTCAGGATTATGAGGCGTTTCTCTTTGAGCTGGAGAAAGTCTGGCGGCATGTTTACCGAATCCTGGTTCCCGGAGGGCGGCTGGTTTGCGTGGTCGGCGATGTCTGCGTCGCACGTCGTGATTTTGGACGTCATCTTGTGTTTCCCTTGCACGCCGACATTTGCGTCATCTGCCGAAGGATCGGCTTCGACAACCTGAACCCCATCATCTGGCACAAGATCGCCAACGCTTCCTACGAGGTCGAAAACGGACCGAAGTTTTTGGGCAAGCCCTACGAGCCAAACGCCATCATCAAGAACGACATGGAGTTCATCCTGATGCAGCGAAAGCCGGGCGGCTACCGGAAGCCGAGCAATCGGCAGCGCGACGCGAGCCGGATCGAAAAGGGCGCCTTCGACCGCTGGTTTCAGCAGATCTGGAACGTGACGGGAGCATCGACGAAGCAACACCCCGCTCCGTTCCCGTTGGAACTGGCCACCCGCCTTGTGCGCATGTTCTCCTTCACCGAGGACACCGTTCTGGACCCTTTCTGCGGATCGGGCACGACGATGGTCGCGGCGCTGCGGACCGGACGAAACAGCATCGGGATCGAGATCGATCCGGAATACTGCCGCCTAGCTGCCCGGTATCTCAAAGCAGAGACGGCAGACCTGTTTGCGACGGCGGAGCTTCGGTTTGAGAAAGCACCCACGGAAACCACCGCCCTGGTGAAGGAAGACCATGCCCTCTACGAAGTCCGGCCAGCCAAGAAGAAACTCGAATAGACAGATGGCGATGATCGCCTCGTGCCTAAGTAGTTGAGGGTGACCGGATGGCTATCGACTCGTACCGCTTCCTCGATTTCGCGACGCGGCAGATCATGAAGGCTTGGGCCGCGCGGCAGGAGCCGGGCGTGATCCCGTTCACGCCGTTGGCGAAGCCGCTGCACGAGTGCACCGTGGCGCTCGTCTCGACCGCCGGCGTGGCGCGCCACGACGACCGGCCGTTCGATCAGGACGGCGAGCGGCGTAACCCCTGGTGGGGCGACCCGAGCTTCCGCGTGATTCCGCTCGGCACGACGGAGAAGGACGTCCGGCTGTACCACATGCACATCGACCCGCGCTTCGGCGAGGCCGACCTCGATGTCGTGCTGCCGATGCGGCGGTTGGCCGAGCTCGCCGGCGAGGGCGTCATCGGCCGCCCCGCGCCTACTCACTACTCGGTGATGGGCTACATCCTCGAGCCGACGGAGCTGGTCGAGAAGACGGCGCCGGCCATCGCCGAGCGCATGCGCGCCGAGCGGGTCGACGCGGCGGCGTTGGTGCCTGCCTGACCGTTCTGCTGCCGGTCCGTGGGACTGGTCCAACGGGTTCTGGAAGCGAGCGGCATCTCGA
>JACQVA010000056.1 GCA_016210005.1 Deltaproteobacteria bacterium
TCGATGACGAGATCGTGTAGCGCTGGCGGGTGGTAGCGAGCCGGTGCCGTGGATTCCCGCTTTCGCGGGACTGACAAATTGCGTCCCTTTCGGCCATGGGCCTCGGCCTGATAGTACACGGTACTGTCAGACTGGTGAGGATTTGCCCGGTCGGCTGCACGTTACCCACAGATTTGTCGCACCCCCCCGGGGCCTCCGGGCTGCGTTTTTCGTTTGCACTCGGCAAAGAATCTTGCCAAATGTCGGCACCATTGGATGCAGGTACGCCCGGCCAAGTATGGCTGAGGTGGGTGCCAGTGCGAGGTTCGGAACGGCCGGACTGATTCGGCCGGTGGCGCAGTCTGTACTTACGGCTCGATCTTCTCCCGAGTGCGGGAGAGGCTGAAATACGGGGTTGTTCGCGCTCGTTAGACCCTCAGTAAGGTCCGCTTCGGGAGGGAAGCGGGAGAGGAGAGGTGTCCGATGTGCACGGGTCGTGGCCGTTCGGTTTACGGGTAGGTACCCGGCGTGGTGTGGCAATGCTGAGCTCACTGCGACTGCGTCTTCTCGCCGGTGGCGTGCTGCCGATGCTGCTCAGTGTCGCGGTCTATAGCTCCACCCTGCGCAATGGCTTCATCTGGGACGATCCGATGATCGTCGAGCGCCAATTGCCGGCGTTTCACGACTGGCGCTCGCTCTTCCTGCCGCCGGCCGAGCTCGAATTCGCCGGCACGTATTATCGCCCGCTCATCTTTGCGACCTATTGGTTCGATAACTGGCTAGGGCAGGGCGCCCCCTGGGCGTTTCACTTGACGCCGGTGGCCGCCCACGTGCTCGTCACCTTGCTGGTGTTCCTGTTGGGGATCGGGCTGCGGATGGCGGCGCTGCCGGCCGGGCTGGCTGCCGCCCTCTTCGCGGTGCATCCGATTCATACCGAATCGGTGGCGTGGATGGCCGGCCGGTCAGATGTGCTGGCGGCTCTGTTCTTGCTGCTGGCGGTGCTGGTGCTGTGGCGCGGTGGCCGGGCAGGTGGGGTGGCGCTGGCTGCCGGCGCGGTGTTGCTGGCCATGTTGTGCAAGGAGACGGCGGCGTTCGGGGCACTGGTGCTACCTGTCGCCGCGGCCTTGAGCACCAAGGCCAAGGGTGCGAGCCGCCGGGGCTGGATCGCGGTATCACTGGCAGTGCCGGTGTATATTTGCTTGCGCATAGCGGCCGGCGCCACCGCGCCGCGCCAGCCGGGTCAGCCGGTCGACCCCGCGGCGCTGCTGGCGCTGATCGGGTTCTACGGCGGTAAGCTGATCGCCCCGTTCGATCTCAATGTGCTGGTGATGGAGGTCCATCCGCTGGCTCTCTACCTGGGGTTGTCGGCGGCACTGCTCGGCGCCGGCGTGCGCTACTGGCGCCGAGCGCGGGGCGATCCGGCCGGGCGTTTCCTCCTGGCTTGGTGTGGGATCACGCTGGTGCCGGCAGCGCTGCCGCTGCTCTGGCCGGTGGCCGCGGCGCCTTTCGCCGAGCGCTACGCTTACTTGCCGTCGGTGGGATTCTGCCTCTTGGCAATCCATGTCGGTGCGGGTTGGGCTGCGGCCAATCCCCGTCGTCTGCGAGTCGGTGGCGTGGTGGCGCTTGTGCTCCTCACCCTGGGGGCGGTGGCGACCGTCAGCCGTAACGCAGTCTGGCGCGATGACCTGTCGTTCTGGAAGGCCGCTGCAATCCGCAACCCCAGCCGCTGGCTGCCGCGCTTCGAGCTGGCCAAGGCCTACGCCGCGGCGAGGCAACCGACGGCCGCCGAAGCTACCTACCGGGCCGCGCTGGTGCAGGCCGATGCCGTCGGCCTGCCGCTGATCCTGAACAATCTCGGCGCGCTTGCGCGCCAAGCTGGGCACGAAAGCGAAGCCGAGGGCTACTTGCGCCAAGCAGCGGCGGCGCGTGCCGACTATCCCGATCCGCTCTACAATCTCGGCGTGTTGTACTGGAACCGAGGTAAGGCGGCACTTGAGCGCGGCGACAGCGCCGCCGGACAGGCCGCGTTCGCCGCCGCACGCCAGCAGCTCGAAGCCGCGCTGCGCTTGAGCCCGCACCTGACCGCGGCCCATTATGCCCTTGGTTCACTTGCGGTGATGATGGGAGACGTCGGCTTGGCGCGCGATCACCTCGAAATGACCATTCAACTCGCACCCCACAGCCGCGAGGCTGTCTTCGCCCGCCAGGTGGCGGCCAACCTGCCGGCGGTGGCGCGGCAGTGAGCGGCCTCAGCGCGGCGGGTGCGGAATGCAGCAGATGAACTGCATGCCGGCCTGGCTGCGAAACTGGTGTAGTTCGCCCGGGCCGATGAACACGGCGTCGCCGACTCGCAACGGCCGCTCACCCTCGGCGCCGTGCACGCTGCCGCTGCCGGCAAGCACGTAGACCTCGTGCTCCCAGGGGTGTTGGTGCAGCGGCGTATGGCCGCCGGGCGCGAGCGTGAACAGCCGCAGGGCAAACGTCGGTGCCCCCTCCTGCTCGGTGATGAGCGGGCGCATCTCGACCCCTTTGGCCTCATCGCCATAGGTCACCGGTGCCACTTCACTGTGATGGCGGAGCAGCATGGTTAGGCTTCGTAGAGCTTTGTGACCCGCACGCCCTCGGGCGAGGCTTGGGTGCACAGGTCGCAGAGGGTGCATTCGTCGACGTTGTCGTCGACGATCGCCACCGTCTCCGCCCCAGCCCCGGGCTTGAAAATCTTCACCGGGCAGATCTCGACGAGTTTCTTCGCCAGGCCGGCGCTCTTGCCGACGATGCTCTGGTCTACATCAACGCGGATGAACATGGCCATGATTACGCTCCCGCCGCCCGCAAACGCTCTTTCACCAGCCCCGGGATGTCGCCGATCTCTTCCGCCACCGAGATCCCGGCCACGCGCATGCGGCGAATCTTGTCCGCCGGCGAGTCCACCTTCTTCTCGACCACCGTGCCGGCGTGTCCGAAACTCATCCCCGGCATCTCGTCCATGAAGCGGCCGGCCACGAAGGCGACGATCGGCAGCCGGCTCTTGTGCTCCTGCGCCCAACGCGCCAACTCGGCTTCCGCCGTGCCGCCCGGCTCGGAATAGATCACGATCGCCTTGGTCTCGGGGTCCTTCTCGAACAACGGCATCAGCTCTGCATAGGTCGAGCCGATGATCGGATCACCACCGATCGAGATTGCAGTGCTCTCGCCCAGACCCGCCTGCGACAGCGCGTTGCAAATCTCGGTCGTCATCCCGCCCGAGCGCGACATGACGCCGACGATGCCGGGTTTGAATGCCTTGCGGCAATCCACCGCCGGCCCGCCCAGGCTGCCAAAACGGCAGACGTCCGGCACGATGATTCCCAGACAGTTCGGCCCGATCACCCGCGCGCCGTGGAGATTGGCGTACTCGATGATCGCCGAGGCGTCCCGGCGCGGAATGCCTTCAGTGATGATGACCAGCAGCTTGATGCCGGCGTCGATGGCCTCGAAGGCAGCGTCGGGGGCGAAGGCGAGCGGCACCGTGATGACCGTGCCGTCCACCTTCCGCTTGGCGGTGATCTCACGCACCGTGTCGTAGACGGGCACGCCGTAGACCTCGCGTCCGCCGCGACCGGGGGTGACGCCGCCGACGATCTTGGAGCCGTACTCGAGGCACTCGCGGGTGAAGTTCAACGCCTCACGTCCGGTGATGCCTTGGACGATGAATTCGAAATCTTTGTGAACGAGAACGCCCATGACGCGATCCTTCAACGCCCCGCGGCGCGCATCTTCTCGACCGCTCGCCGCGCTGCCTCACTGATCGAGACCGTTCGGTCGCAAAACTCGACCCCGTACTTTCGAAGTATCTTGACCCCGTCGGCTTCCCACGCTCCGGGGATGCGGAAGATGGTGATCTTCTCGGCCGGGTTGAAGCCCAGCTCGAGCACGCCCTTGATCACCCCGCGCGCGACCAGGTCCGCGCGGGTGTTGGAGAGGACATTCGAGATGACCGCGATCTTCTCGACGCCGGGCTTGGAGAGCACCAGTTTGGTGAGCCGCTGGGCCTTCTTCACGCTCGGGTTGCCGCCGAGCGCGGCGTAATTGGCCGGCTTGCCGCCGTGCTTCTTGACCGCGTCGAAGGTGGTCAGCGAGCCGCCGCCGGCGCCGATGACCAGGCCGATGTTACCGTCGAACTCGACCACCGGACCGGCGACCCCGCGCGGATCTTCGGCGTCGATCTTGGCGGCTTCGATCTCGAAGGCCGTCTGCTCGCGCGGTGCGCGGCTGTCCCCCGGCGGGATGCCGAGTTCGTCGAGAATCGCCTTCTGCCGCCGGCGCCCTTCTACTTCCATGTCCATGTGGCAGTCGAGCGCGACAAAGTTCCCATCCGCCAGGCGCGCCAGCGAGCTGATCTCCACCTGGGTGAGGTCGTACTTGAGGAACAGCTCCGCCAGCCGTGAGACGATGCTGGTCAAGCGCGGCAAGTCGGCGCTGGCGACGCCGAGGGCCGAGACCAGCTCCTTGGCGCGGTATTCGGAGTGCGGGAAGAGGGCGGAGAAGTGCCGCCGAACGACGCGCTCGGGATGCTGGTCCGCAATCTCGTCGAGGTTGCCGGCCATCGTGCTCGCGATCATCACCGGCAGTTTGGCAATGCCGTCATAGGTGATCGCTAGGGAATACTCTTGGGCGGCAGTCGGCCGCGGCTCGAGCAGCACCCCCTTAGGAGCGCGCCCGCCGTCGTCGAGCCGCAGGAGCTGCTCGGCCGCCTGCCTGGCCTGGGTGGGGCTGTCTGCTGAGCGCAGCGCTGCCGACTTGTGCGACAGCACCTGGGCCTTCAACGCCACCGGAGAGCCGAGCTCGCCGGCCAGCCGTTCCGCCTCCGCGGCGGTTTGCGCCAGCGCGTTCTTAGGGACGGGTATCCCGTGTTTGCCGAGCAGTCGCTTGGCCTCGAATTCGTAGAAACGCATGTCAGACGATCCTCTTCATCTCGCGTAGGGATGTCGTGGTCCGGGTTTCGGCCCTTTGGTTACTTAAAACGCACTCGCCGCGCAAGGCGGGCCGCGTCCTGATTGCGTCCTGATGGGTGCGCGACAAATCTGTGGGTAACGTGGTTCGGTGTTATGGCCGTCATTCCCGCGAAAGGCCGTCATTCCCGCGAAAGCGGGAATCCAGTTTGGCGTTTGGCGCTACGGACAATCAGTTCTGCGTTTACATCCTGGCCAGCAAACGGAACGGCACGCTGTACATTGGGGTGACCTCACAGCTGACAAATTGCGTCCCTTTCGGCCTTGGGCCTCGGCCTGACAGTACACAGTACTGTCAGACTGGTGAGGACTTGCCCAGTCGGCTGCACGTTACCCACAGATTTATCGCACACCCCGTCCTGATTTGCCGGTAGGCCAATCCTTGCATGGAAGCCGTAATCAGCATACGAGCGGTGGCTGGCTAAAGGAGGTCGAATGACTCGTTCGGGGAAGATGCTGATTGCCGTCTGGGTTGCCGCTCTGTGCGCCAGCGGGTGCACCAGTGGCGACAACGGCGGTCCGCCGGCACCCACCGCCACTCCTTCGCCCGTCCCGACGAGCACGGCAACAGCGATACCGACTGCAACCCCGCCGCCGACCCTCACCCCGACTGCGTCGCCGACGGCGAGTCCAACGCTAACTGCAACCGCTACGCCCTCGCTCACGGTGACCTTCACGCCCTCCAACACTGCTACCCCTTCGCAAACGGCCACGGCTACGCAGACCGCCACGGTAACCCCCACGAGCACCGTAACGCTCACTCCCACGGAGACCGGCACCCCCACCATTACCCCGACCCCCAGCGATACGCCCACCGCCACGCTCACGCTCACGCCGAGCGAGACGCCAACGGAGACGCCGACACCGACGATCACCCCGACTCCGACCGCGACCAACACGCTCGGACCGTTGGGTACCCGCCACTTTGTGCTTAATACGACCAAGAGCGTCTTCCAGGTGAAGATTTCCGGCGGGCTGACGATTCCCCTGGGCAATTTTCAGGGACAAACCAACGGTGAGGTCGGGCCGGCTTTCCTCGACCTCGAAGCCGGCCAGCCCGATGCCGAGGGCTTTGTGAAGGTCAACATCACCGGGGCTTCGGACTTCATCTTCGTCGATGCCACCGCTTTGGCCAACTTCGTCATCTGCATCAAACCGCTGGTGCCGATACCGGCCGCGGGTCTGCTCGGCTGCGCCGGCGGAATGGACGTCGGTATTACACTGGACCAGGACCATCATCTCGGCGAGCTCGGGGTTGACGGCTTCACCGCGACCCAGTGTGCCGAGCAGCGCGGGCAAATCGAAATCCCGTACGCCGCGTGCAGCGCCGGCAAACTCGGGGTTGCGTGTGAGGCGAACGCCGATTGCGACAGCACCGCCGGCGCCGATGACGGGGTGTGCAACCATGTGTCGGCTCGGTGCACGGGCGGCGACTTGGGGGCCGTCTGCCAGGCCGACGCTCAATGCGATACCGCGGAAGACATCGGCCACTGCGGCATGGCTCACCACGGCGTCTGCAACGGTCCCTTGGTGCCCGGCCTTGGCACCGGAGATACAGGACCGGGCGAGCTTTTCATCGTTCCCAATCCCGATCCGGCGATGCAAACCAACGGATTGCCGATCGAACTCGGGTTTGAGTCGGCGCTGCCGTGCGGCGACGAGAGCCGGGGCAACCGCATCGGCTTCGCGCTGACCACCGGCAAGTCGGTCTCGCGGGTGATGAACGCCAATAACGAGCTCGGGCGCACCCTGAACTTCGAGGCGCAGGGCGAGAACTTCTCCTGCACCGATTGGCAGTCGAACACGCGCGGCCGCCTCGTCCTCAGCGCTCCGGCTCTGGATCAGTCTTTGGTAGGCGATGTCGCCACGATCTTCGTCTTCGCCTCGCACTGAGACGGGCGGGCGTATCATTGACAGGCCATGACCGGTTCCGTAGAACTGCGCCCGCGGCCGTACAGGCCGCGAGCCGACTCAATGCGCTGGACTCATAAACCGACCGAGTTGTTGCCGAACACCGCCCGGTGGCGGGCGTGCTCGCTGCTGGTTCTGCTGTTGTGCGTGTATCAGTGGGCGCCGGCGCGCCCCGCCTTCGCTACCGGGCCGAGTCGCGAAACGCTGATACCGGTTCTGTTCGGCGCCCCCGATCCCGGTGGGCTGGACATGAACGGCGATGGTCTTCTGAGCGTTGCCGATATCCTGCTGCTCGGCCGCGACGATATTACCCCGGTGCCGACCCGAACGCCGACTGTTACGGCCACCGCTACCGCCACGCCCACGGCTTCGCCAACGCCATCAGAAACACCGACGCCCACGGCAACACCGACCGCGACCGAGACCCCCACCGAAACGGCAACCCCCACCGCGACGCAGACACCGACACCAATAGGCCTGCTCTTCGCCGGTACCATCGACGAGATCTTACCCCATGGGTTGGGCGATCAGCTCGTCTACCGCGTCACCGATCCCCAAGGGAAGGTGACCACCGAGACCACGCTGGTAACGAGCGATGATGAAGGCGGGGCCTTCGGCATCGACGATCAGGAAGTCCGCGGGCAACAGCTTCTCAAGCACGAAAAGCAGTCGTACACCGACACCGGCAGTCAGTTGCTCTTTCACGGCTTCGATGACGTGCTCACCAACACCCGGACCATATGCGGTACACCGCTGTTGCGGCTTAAGACCCCACTCATCGCCGGAGAGGAGTTTTCCACAACCGTTACGTGCGATGTCTACTTCATCACTTCCGGGACTTATATCGGTTTCGTCCCCCGCACCGACACGTTCACCCCGATAGAAGTCCTCGACCATTTTAGCGTGCTGGCGGGCACCTTTGAGCGGGTCGTGCACATTCACGGCAGCACGGATCAAAGCGGCGAGCCCGAAAGTGATGAGATCTATCTGGCGCCGGGAGTCGGGCCGATTCTGCAGCTGGCGACGTTTGGCGGGTATACCACCAGGCGGGAGCTGGTCAGCGGCACCATCGGCGGTGTCCCGGTGGAGCGGTGATCGTGCGGGTGCGCGCAGAGCGCGGCGCCAGCGCCGGCTCAGCGTGGCGAGGCGCCGGGTTTGCGGTTGCCGCTCTTGCCCTGACCGTAATCGCTTGCCGGGTCGCGCTGGCGGCGCCGGCGGCCGTCAATGGGCGCCTGCAGTACGAGACCTTCGGCTATCCCGATGCGGACGCGGCTGCGCCGAGTTGGGAGAACTTCTTCTCCGCCACCTTGCGTGGCCGCGGTGAACTCAGTTCCACGCTCACCTGGCAGTGCGAAGGGCGTGCGGTGGCGGACGACCTCGAGTGGACGGCCGGCGCTTATTCGCTGCGCAACGCCAGTCGCCGCCGCCCCTACCTGTCGCTGGTTACCGCGGCGCTCGATTATCGCCCGACACCCGAGTTGCGCCTCAGCGCCGGCAAGCAGATCGCGAACTGGAGCATCTTCGACGAGTTGCAGCCGGCGAACCTGATCAATCCGCGTGACGAGTCCGACGTCTTCCGCCGTGTTGAAGTCGGCGTCCCGGGCGTATCGGTGCACTACGGCAGCGGCGGCATCTTCGCCGAGCTGATGGTGGTGCCGTTGGCGTTCACACCGTCGCGCCTGCCGCAGGGGCGCTGGAATATCGCGAGCACGGTTGCCGGCAGCTTCGGCGGCAATTACATCGAGCGGCAAGACCTGCCGCCGGTGCAGTTCGACGAAACTCAGGCGGGCGCGCGGGTAGGGGCGCGCTTCGGTCAGCTCGAGGCCACCGTGATCGGCTACGCCGGCCGCGACAACGCTGCCACCCTCGTTCCCGGCCCGATCATCTCCGTCATTGTCGATGGCCGGCGCGTGTACAAGGCGCAGATCATCAGCCATTACCCGCGGCTGCGTGCCGGCGGAGTGACGGCGTCGTATCCGCTCGGCGATCGGCTGTTGCTGCGCGTTGAATCGGTGTACTACAACAGCCCCGATCGCGGCCGCGACGATTTCCTGCACAGCGTTGCCGGTCTCGAATATGCCCTCGACGACTGGCGCTTCGTGCTCAGCTATCTGCGCGATGATCAGACCATAGCCGCGCCCGAGCAAGTCACCAGCAAGGGCGAGCGCCGCTTCTTCCAGAGCTTCATCTTCGGCGAGGGCCGCTACGATGCCGGCGGGCGGCTGCGCGGGCAACTGCGCGGCGGCTACGACGTCGACGGCGAGTTCGTGCTGCTGCAACCGGAAATCTCTTACCGGCTGTGGCGGACGCTGCGGCTGGCACTGGCCGCCGAGGTGATTCATGCGAACCGCTCGGCTTACGGACATAACAAGCTGTCGTATTTCGACAGCATCCGGCACGAGGATCGGTTGGGGACGCGGCTGGCATACGATTTCTAGCTCGGCGGTTCAGTTTGTCGTTATTCCGGGTTACACTCGAGCGGCCGGAAGATTGTGCATGTCATTTCCGCCCTCGCAAACCATCTTGCTGACGGGTGCCAGCGGCTTTCTCGGCCGCCACGTGTTGTGGCACCTGCTGCGCCGCAGCGATAGTGGGACGAGAGTATACTGCCTGCTGCGACCGGAGGCCGGCGTTGACATCAGCCAACGGCTGCACGCACTGCTGACGCCGGCTGGGGGACCGCTCGCTGCCGGCGCGCGTGAACGCTGTCACGCCGTCTCCGGAGACGTCAGCGAAGCCGGCTGGTTCCACCAGCGCACGCCGGAGTTGCCGCTGGCAGAAGTCGACCGGATCATCCACTGCGCCGCCACCGTCAAGTTCGACGCCCCGCTAGCCGAGGCGCGGCGGATCAACGTCGACGGTACGCGCTACCTGCTGCAGCTCGCCGAGGAGCTGCACGCCCGCGGGCGGTTGCGACGGGTGGACTATTTCAGCACCGCCTTCGTCGCCGGTAAGGCGGCCGGACGGGTCTACGAGGATCGCCTGGACCCGACTCAGTTCAACAACACGTACGAGCAAACCAAGTGGGAAGCGGAGCGGCTGGTGCGCGAGGCGCAGCAGCGGCTGCCCATCACTATCTACCGGCCGAGCATCATCGTCGGTGACTCGAAGACCGGTTACACGTCGAACTTCCGTGTCCTCTATTGGCCGCTGAAAGTCTTGGCCAGCGGCCTGGTGATCGTGGTGCCGGCCGATCGGCAGGGCATCGTTGACGTGGTCCCGATCGACTATGTGGTCGAGGCGTTCGAGGCCTTGAGCCGGAGCGTGCAGTCGATCGGCAAGTGCTACCACTTGGCCGCGGGTCCGGAGCGGCAAAGCTCGTGCGGTGAGCTATTGGAGTTGGCCGCCGAGTTCTTCGGTGTGCGCGACCCGTGGATGATTCCGCCGCAGGTTTCTTATCGACTGGTGCGGCCGTTGCTCTACAGCGTGTTCTGGGGCAAGCGGCGCGCGCTGCTGCGCACCGGCGAGCTGTATTTCCCCTACTTCGCGTACCGGGCGTCGTTCGATACCTCGGGGGCGCGCGCCGATCTGAACGGCGCCGGCACCGAGGCCCCGTCCGTGAAACACTACTTCCGCAACGTCATGCAGTTCTGTCGCGACACCAACTGGGGCCGAAGACCGCCGGCGGGCTAAGCGCGATGGCAGAGGGACTTCCCCGCGAGCAGCAGCGCGGCCAGCTGGCGCCGGCCGTCGCGCGTGCCTACGACGCCTCGAACGTGACGTTTCGGGTGTTGCGCGCCTTCGGCTGGGGGCCGCTGCTAAATCTCGGTTACTATCCGTTCCGGCCGCCGCTCACGCTGTTGAACTTCGTGGTGACGCCGCTGGTCTTCACGCCCTTCTTCCGTTTGCCGGCGGCGCAGTTGAAGCTGGTGAAGAAAGCGGTGGCGCTGCTCGAGCTGCGCGACGGTTGCCGCGTGCTGGACGTTGGCTGCGGCCGCGGCACCAGCTCGTACCTGATGGCGAATGCGTTTCCGCAGGCGCAGGTCACCGGCATCGACCTCTTGGCGGAGAACATTGCCGCCGCGCGCACGCTCTATGACAACACGCCGAATCTCACCTATCGTGAAGGTGACGCTACGTGTCTCGACTTCCCCGAGCGCTCGTTCGACCGCGTGCTCTGTCTCGAAGCCGCGTTCGAGTTCTGTGACCGCGTCGGCTTCCTGCGCCAGCTCGGCCGCGTGAGCGCTGCCGGGGCGCGCGCGGTGATCGTCGACTTCATGTGGAAGGACGAGGCGGCGCGCCGTCTCTGCGACAACGAGGATGGTCGCTTGGTGCAGCGTACCTGGCAGTGGGAGGACTTCGATTCGGTTGCCGAGTACCGGCGCAACGCGGAAGCGAACGGCTTCGAGGTTGCGGCCTGTCTCGACTGGTCCCCACACGTGACGGCGCCCCTGCGCAGCGTCTTCGATCTCGTCGCCCGGCTGAGCCGAACCGAGCCGGGCCGCACGCTGCTGCGCTGGTACCATCCCCCCCTACGCACCCTCACCGCCGGCGATTGGCAAGAGTTCGTCCGCTCCGCCCGCGCGCACCAGCACGTACACCGCTACAGCCGATACGTCGCGCTGGTGCTGCGGCGGTGAGCCGCGCAAGAAAGGGGTATTTGTCGGCCTTGACGGCGGGCTCAGGCACGTGCGAGAAGAAGGCAGACGTCAAAGGTAGACGTACTGCACGGAAGGCAGGTACTTGCGCCCGGAGGGAAGTGGCACGATGTGCTGTCGCGGTGAACGACTGGACGTGCTTGTCAGAGACATACTGAGGAAGAACAACGCCGACGCCACGGCGAAGGAAGATTGGGCCGTCCTCAAAGAGCTCTATGCGATGTTGAACATTCTCGACGGGAAGGCCGCGTCGCTCATGACGTTCGATGCCCTCATCCTTGCCGTATACGCTATCGTGCTTCAGGGTGACCTGGGCAGCCAGGGCTCCACGTCGTTGCAGGGCGTGGAGGGCGGCCCGGCCCTTTATGTGAGCCTCATCGGCATGGTTGTGAACCTTGCCGCGACAGTGGTCTGCGCGTTCGTTGTCCGGATGAGCTGGGCGTTTCTTAGAGATGAGGTGGCCGTCGAGTGCAAGGCCGTCGGGCGTAAGGTTGATCAGCGCACCGTTTGTTACCAGGTCGCCTGGTGGCTCTCGTTTGTGGGGGTCTTTGTGCTCGTCTTCGCCATGCTGTTCCGCTATACGCGCATTTGGAGTTGCTAGTATGGACCGTTTGGTTATCACGCAGCTTTCGCCGCAGGATCGGGAACTGGTTGCGCGCGCCGAGGAGGTGCGGGGCAACGCTTACGCGCCCTATTCCGATTTCCTGGTGGGCGCGGCCGTTCGTGATGCCGAGGGCCGGATCTTCACTGGTGCGAACCTCGAGAACGCGTCTTACGGCGTGACGGTGTGCGCCGAGGTGTCGGCGTTGGCGGCGGCAAGCAGCGCCGGTTGTCGTTCTGTTACTACGATCGCGATCGCAGGCGGGCCGCGGCGTCCTGCTGAAGGGCTGGAATCGGGCAAACTGACGATGCCTTGCGGCCGCTGCCGCCAATTGATCTTCGAGGCGGCCGACGTTGCCGGAGTTGACGTTAAGGTCATTGCTGTCGCCCAAGGCGGGCAGTTGGCGGGCGTGACAACCATCGGCGCGCTGCTGCCGGCGGCGTTCGGCCCGGCCGATCTCGCGCCTCCGTCTGACGCCGCCGCTTAGTCGTGTCTTTCCGGTGAGCATGCATGCGCGTTGCCCCCGCGTTCGACTAACCTCCCCGGCCATCTCGCCGAGAGGAGGATGGTCGAATGGCAAGGGAGAGCAGCGCAA
>JACQVA010000057.1 GCA_016210005.1 Deltaproteobacteria bacterium
GGCCTCGATGCGCATGCGAATCGCATCGATCGCACCGACCGGAAAAACCAACCCCGCCGCTTCCACCACCGCCGTCACGCATGTACGTCTACCGCAATCCAACCTCCGTGTCCAGAGGCCACAAGTCGGGCAGGGTCAGGGCTATGTCGAGGGCTTGGTTCAGCAGATCGAGCCCCTTAGCGCGGTCGCCGGGTGCGTTCCGCGCCAGCAGCATCTGCGCGTAGTCTGCCTGCGTGTGGGCCGACGCCTGCCGCATTCCCATGCGTGCGTTCATCGCGAGCGCGTCCTCGAAATGCCGCGCCGCCTCATCGGTCCGGCCCAGCGCGGCGGCGAGGAGACCGAGGTAGCGCGCGCATGACCCCCAGACGGCGACCGGGCTTGCCGTAACGTTGAGCCGGGCGAAGGGCAGGAGCAGGGCGTGCAGGGTCTCGGCGCGGCGTGCGTCGCCAAGGAAGGAGGCGACCTCGGCGAGATAGGCGACACTGTAGAGCCACGCCGAGTTCCGCGGCAAGTCGGCAAAATCGTTCGCGGCGAGACCCTCGAACTCGCTGCGCGCCTGCGCCGCGCGCCCCTGGTCCATGTATGCCACGGCCAGCCCACAGCGAAGATTGTGGCCGATGGACGGGTACATGGCAGCGGCACCGCTCAGGGCCTCCTCTGCCTCTTGAGCTCGACCCTGCTCGACGAGGAGAAGCGTGATCTGTATCCCGAAAACGAGGGCCGCGTTCCGGTTCTGCGCTTCCTGCCCCATTTGCAGGGCTTGCTGCGCCAGCGCCTCCACCTCTGGCAACCGTCCTTGGACGAAAGCCAGCAACACACGGGTGATGGCCATTCCCCACCTGTAGTAGGGTTGCCGGAGGGATTCCGAGAGGCGAGAGGATTCCTCGAACTCCTTGATTGCCCCTGCCATGTCCCCCCGCTCGATGAGGTCCCAGCAGAGAAAGATCCGACCCTCTGCCGCCATCGCCCGATCGCCGGCCTTCCGGGCCAGCTCGATAATCTCATTGGCGAAGGCGACTCTTTCGGCCAGGGTTTCCGGAACCCACAGCGCCCAGTGAGTACTTCGCAGCGCAAAGGCGAGGACCACTGGATCACTGAGGCGCCGGGCCATTTCGATCGCCTCGCGACACAGCGCCTCCCGCCGCTCGTACGGATCCGAGAAGGTGATCTCCTCGGCCAGGCGGCTGAGCACGCGGGCGCGCAGCGGGTTATCGCCTTGCGGCAGCGCCGCGAGCGCTTCTTCCAGTAATGCGACCAGCGTCTCGTCGCGGATGACGGCGGCAAACGCCGGCAGCGTGCCGCCGTAGTCAAGCACCGCCCGCGCCAGCGACTGGGCATCGCCGAGCTTGCGCGCAAGGTCGGCTGCCTGGAGGGCTGTCTCCTTCGCCCGGTCGTACTCGCCCGCCCGCCACAGCGTCTCGCTCAGCGTGAGCAGCATGGCGCACTTGCCCGCCTCACTGTGCTCGCGCAGCTCCAACGCCTGCAGGGCCAGTTCGTACTGCCGCGCCGCCTCCTCGTACGCCATCAGCTCCGCCGCCCGGTCCCCGGCGCGCACCGCGTAGCCGATGGCCCGCTCCACATCCCCGCCCTGCGCCGCCTCGAAGAAGTGATACGCCAGCTCCGCCAGGTGCGGCTCCGGGTGCGCGCCGTAGAGCTGCTCCAACGTCTCGCCGATCTGGCGATGCAGGCGGCCGCGCCGGGTCGTGCTCAGCTCGTCATACAGCGTCTCGCGAATGAGCGCGTGCGAAAAAATGTAGCGCCCGCCGCTGCGGGGAAGCTCCGTCACGACGCGCGCGGCCACCGCCTCATCCAACACCTCCAGCAGCCGGTCGCCTGACAGATCACTCATGCGTTCGAGGACATCGAGCCCGAATTCACGCCCGATCACCGAAGCGGCGGTCAGCACACGGTTGCACTCCGCCGACAGGTGATCGAGCCGACGGCCCACTACCTCGCGCACACTCTGGGGGATGCCGACGCTCCACGACTTCACCTGCTCCGGCTGCTGCAGCCGCCCATCCGCCACCAGCAACCGCACCACCTCGTTGACGAAGAAGGGGTTGCCCTCCGTTTCCTTGTAGACGGCCTCGACGAGGGCCGCCGGCGGCTTGATGCCGGCGGTGATCTCGATGAACCGCTCGACGTCACGCTCGCTGAGACCGCGCAGGAGGATGCGCTGGCTCAACTGCTCGCGCGTCAGCTCCCCCAGCGTCTGCGAGAGCGGGTGCTGGCGGCGCAGATCCACATCCCGGTACGTGCCGAGCACCAGCAACCGCGCCCCGCGCAGCTCGCGGGCGAGGAACTGCAAGAGCAGCAGCGACGGTTTGTCCGCCCAGTGCAGATCGTCGAGGATGAGAACCAGCGGCTGGGCGGTAGAAGCGTTCTTGAGAAACGTCGTGATGCTGTCGAAGAGCCGAAAGCGTGCCTGTTCCGGGTCGAGTCGTTGCGGCTCGGGCAGGCCGGGCAGGCGCTGGCGCACCTCCGAGACCACTTGCGCGATCTCGGAGGCGCCCGAGCCCATCTCCGAGAGCAGCGCGCTCGGGTCGCGGCCGTGGACGTAAGTGCGGATCGCCTGCACCCAGGGCCAGTACGCGGGTGCCCCTTCACCTTCGTAGCAGCGGCCCCACAGAATCTGGGCCTTACGCAACCGGGCGTAGGTGGCCAGCTCTTCCGACGTACGTGTCTTCCCGATGCCCGGCTCACCCACCAGCAGGAGCAACCGCCCGTGCCCCGAGAGGGCGTCTTCGAACCCGGCGCGCAGCTCGTCCATCTCCCGCTCCCGCCCGACGAAGATGCCGCTCGCCAAGCGATCGAGCGGGTTCACCTCCGCCGCCGGCCGCTCGCCGCTGGCCGTCTTCGGAGCGGCGAGCGCCGCCAGCGTCTCGCGCACTGCCACCGCGCTCTCCGGTCGCTCCTCGGGCGCCTTGGCGAGCAACCTCAAAATCAGCGCCTCGAAGGCACGCGGCACGTCGGCGTTGTGCCACGTGGGCGCGACCGGCGGCGTGTTGATGTGCTGCGAGATCACCGCCACCGCATCGTCGCCCAAGAACGGGGGGCGCCCCGTCACCATCTCATAGAGCATCGCCCCGAACGCGTAGAGGTCGCTGCGCGCATCGGGCGCGCGGCCGAGGGCCTGCTCCGGCGGCATGTACGCGACCGTGCCGACCATCAGGCCTTCGAGCGTCAACCGGGAGCGGTCGAGGGCGATGGCGAGGCCGAAGTCTCCCAGCTTCGCCGTCCGGTCCTCGGTCAGCCAGACGTTGCTGGGCTTGAGGTCGCGGTGGATCACGCTGTGCACGTGCGCGTACTCGAGGGCTCGACACACGTCCTCGGCCAGGCGCAGCGTCTGCTCCATCGGCAACCGCCGCTTCTCCGCCCGCTGCAGCAGGTCGTCTATCGAGCCGCCGCCCATGTACTGGCTGACGATGTACGGCTGCCCGGCCTCCTCGCCCACGTCGTAGATCGTCACGATATTCGGATGGTCACCGAGGCGGCCCATCGCGCGCGCTTCACGGCGCACGCGAGCGAGTCCGGCTTCGTCGAGACCTTCGGTCTTGATCAGCGCCAGGGCAACATCGCGCTCCAGCCGGCTGTCATGCGCGAGGTACACGCGCTTCTTCCCGCCCTCACCAAGGAAGCGTTTCACCTGGTATCGACCCGCGGCGAAGGTGGCGGGCACGGCCGGCGCCGGTGCAGACGGGCTCGGTGGGACGCCCGCCGCAACGCCCGGGGTAAGGCGCTGCCCGCAGCCGCTGCAGTAGGCGCTGTCGGGCGGGTTGCTGCGCTGACAAGTCGGGCACACGGCGGACAGGCGCATGCCGCAGCCCGAGCAGAAACCTGCGTCGGCTGGATTCTCCCGCCGGCACGACGGACACCCCAATTGATCACGCGTTTCCATCGCCGACTCGCTTCGCCGCCGACCACTGTGCTTGCCCCCATACCCCAGCCCGCAGGCAACGAGCAAGCACCGCCCCGGCTGCGATGAACGACACGGCGCGCGGGGGCCGTCTTGGGGGTCCGCAGGATCTGCGGCCGGAGAGCATTCGATCTCTACTAGCGGATCAGGTACGCCTTGTGAAACATCTCATCCGACAGCTCGGCGTTGTACTTGATCTCAGTAATCTCGAGCCGCGACTGCGTGTTGTCGTGCACGTTCACCATCTGCTGCACCAGCGGGGTCCACAGCCCGTCGATCTTCTCGATCTTGTCGATCGTCCAGACCTTCCAGAGCTTGCCCTTCTGGTCGAAGAACTGGCTGCGGGTGACCACGAGATCCGCGGGGTCGACGGCGACGACGGTCTTGCTATACAGCTCGCCGGCGGGCGCCTTCGGCACGCTCTCGACGAGTTTGCAGTGGCGGCCGCCCACGTCTTCCTCTCCAACGAAGGCGTGCTGAAAAGCATTCAGGTCCGGTCGGACCATGTCAGACACGTAGAAATCGGAGCCGAGGAACGCCTGCTTGCGCACTGTTTCCGAGACGCGAATGCTGCGCTTCATCATCGGCACGTAGAGCCATTGCTCGTCGGCTCCCTGCGCTCGGTCGTAGAGCAAGAAGCGCGTGTCCTTGACGTCGAGCGGAGCGGTCACTTCCATGTAGGTGGCGTCCGCGTCATCGACGCGCTTGAAGCTCAGCTGCAAATCGCGAACCCATCCGCGCGTGGTCGACGACAGCTTCACTTTGGCGAAGAACGGTACCCGCGGCACGGCATCGATCATGCGTTGCAGCAGCTCGCGGGCGGAGCTGTCGTCGGCCCTTGCGGCCGTCGGCAGTGTCCACAGCAGGGCGCCCAGCAGCGCCGCGAAGCGCACGTATGTCCACGTCATCTTCGTCCCTCCTTCAGCACGAGAGCACCGTGCAAGTTGCGAGAAGTCACGTCGCCGTCCCCGTTGGCAAAGTAATTCGGAACGTGGTGCCGCGGCCGGCCTCGCTGTCCACCTCGATCCGTCCGCGGTGTTCTTGAACGATGCGGTAACAAATGGCAAGGCCCAGGCCGGTACCCACGCCCACCCCCTTTGTGGTGAAGCCCGGGTCGAAGATATGAGCGCGATGCTCGGGAGGAATGCCACGGCCCGTGTCGCTGATTTCGACGACCACGGCAGCGGGCCCAGCACGGGTGCGAATGCTGATCGTGCCGGGCCCGTCGATCGCTTGGGTCGCGTTCACCAGGATATTGAGAAACACCTGGTTGAGCTGATTGGCATGACAGAGCAAGAGGGGGAGCTGGCCGTAGGCGCGCTGCACGGTGATGCGGTTCTTGGTCAGGTGGGTGATGAGGGCCAGGGTCGAGTCGAGCCCTTCGTGCAGATCGGCGGGCTTGCACTCGGCTTCGTCCAGGCGAGAGAAGTTGCGCAGGCTGCGCACTATCGCATCGATGCGGCGGCAGGCGTCCCGGCTCACCGCGGCCATGCTAGCAGCGCGGTCGAGGTAGCGCAGCGCCGATTCGCTGAGAGTGGGGTCAGTCATCGCCTCCTTGATCTTCGCCAGGGCGCGAGCGACCAGGTCGGTATTGCTCGCCACGGCGCCGAGCGGGGTATTGATCTCGTGGGCGAGGCCGGCCACCAGGTCGCCGAGCGCCGCCATCTTCTCCGACTGCACCAGTTGCATCTGCGTCTCGCGTAGTTCGGCGAGCGTGCGGCCGAGCGCGGCGGTGCGCTCTTGCACTTCTTCCTCGAGGTGTTCGTAGAGCCGCGCATTCTCGATCGCGACGCCGCCCATGCCGGCGAGAGCTTCGAGTAGACGCTGGTCGTCGTCGGAAAAGGGGCCGCCGCGGCGATTGAGCACCTGAATAACGCCCGTGATCCGGTCACGGGCGCGAAGCGGCACGCACAAGATCGACCGGGTGGTGAACCCGGTGGCGGCATCGTAGCGTTGCCCCTGCCAGCGCGGATCGCCGGAGGCGTCCTCGATGCGAATCGGCTCGCCGGTGGCGGCCACGCGACCGCTGATCCCCTGGCCGAGCGGAACGGAGAGCGTCTGCAGCTTGCCCGCACCCGCGCCGAGCGCGACCTCCCAGTGCAACCTGTGCGTCGCCTCGTCGAGCAACATCACGGAGCACGCCTCGGCATCGAGCACGCTGCGCGCCCGCTCCATCATCGCCTCGAGCAGGTCGCGCAGGTGCAGGGTGCCGCACAAGGCCGCGCCGACTTCGAGGAGGATCGAGAAGGCGTCGCTCATTACCGCAGTGCTTCGGGGTGCAGTTCGTTGACGTGCTCGATGACGGCGTCCGCCAGCATCAGCGCTGCGGAGTCGTTATGGGTGGTGACGCCGATGCAGCGCATGCCCGCCGCGCGGGCGGCCATCAGGCCGAGCGGCGAATCCTCGATGACCACGCAGTCTGCCGCCGAGAGGGATGAACCCAGGCGGCGGTTCACTTCCTGCAGCGCATGGAGAAACGGGTCGGGGGCGGGCTTGCCGGCACGCACGTCCTCCGCTCCGACGATGGCGGCGAACAACGAATGCACCTCGGCGTGCCGGAGAACGGGCTCGATCTCGTCACGAAAGGCCCCCGAGGCGATGGCGAGGAGAAAGTGGGGATGCAACCAGCGGATGGTGTCAGCCGCGCCGCAATACATCGCCGCCCCGGGTGACAGCCGCGCGTACTGCGCGCGTTTTTCGGCGACCAGCCGATCGAGGGTCGGCGGATCCGGCGTCAGGCCCGCACGGTCACAGAGCACCGTCAGGCAGGCACGGTCCGGCAAACCCAGGAATCCAGCAAAGTATTCGGTCCGCGACAGTGGCGCCCCGACACTTGTCGCGACCGCCTGCAGCGCGGCGCAGTGCAGCTCCTCGGTGTCGGCAAGCACCCCGTCGAAATCGAAGATCAGCGCCTGCACCGGCACACCGCCGAGCTTCACGAGCTTGACACCCCGGCGGTTGCCTGATTATCGAACACCTTGATGGAGACCGCGGAGAGCCGATCGACGATCCTGCTGGTGGATGACGAGCCGACGGTGTGCCAGAGCCTCTCGGCCCTGCTTGAACTGGAGACCCCGCACCAGGTACTGGTCGAAACTTCCCCGCAGCGGGCGATCCAGCTCGCCAAGGTCACTCCGCTCGATCTGGTCGTTTCCGATTTCCTGATGCCCGAAATCGATGGCATCGGCCTCCTGCTCGAGATTCGCGGCCTGTATCCGGATAGCACGCTCATACTCCTGACCGGCTACGCCGACAAGCAGAATGCCATCCGCAGCATCAATGAGGTGGGCATCTTCCACTACATCGAGAAGCCGTGGGACAACGACGATCTTCTGACCATCATCCGCACCGGGCTCGACAAGCGCCTGCAATTGCACCGTCTGCATGAACGCGCGCGCGAACTGGAGGCGCGCGTCCGGCAACTGGAGCAGCGCAACCTCGAGCTGGAACACCGCCTGGCAGTGTTGGGCGGCAGGTGACCAGAGCGGATCGCGCTCGTCACGGATCGCCTCCGAACGGCTCCGGTTTTTGCTCGCTCCGGTTCCAGCGCCAAAGGCGCGCCAGCCGCCCGGCGCTGTCGCCACTGACCGTCAAGTGGACGAAGTGCGCCTCTCCGCCCTCGGGCACCCATGTGCCGACGTTGAGGTAAGTGCGGCCGCCGGGCAATGGCCATTTCCCCGCTTCGTGGGAGTGGCCGAAGACGACAAACGGTACGGCCAGGATGGCGGCGATCCGCCCAGCCGTGCGCAGTAGCTGCGCCGCCTCGGTAACCCGCCGAAAGCGGAGGGCGCCCCAATAGGCGATCAGCCCGATCAAGGCCGCGGCACCAGCGAGCACCAGCGAGCCGACCCGAGCCGGGTACCAGATCAGAACGAACACGGCCAGAGCGGCGATCAGCACCGCGCCGGCGATCAAGTCGAGCGCGAGGAAGCGGGCGGTGGCGAGGGCATCACGCATCACCGGGGCGGCCCGCAATGCGTCGAGCGTCGCCACCGTGCCCGCCGGGAGCCCGAAGCGCTCGTCGGCGGTGGCCACGCGTTGTTCATGGACGGCGCGCACCGCCTGCTCGGCTGCGCGATTCGGGCGTCCGCTCTTGGCCAGAATGCGCAGCACCATGCCGGCGTACAGGCGTAGCGTGCTCGGCAGCAGCGAGAGATTGCCCCGGATCACCCAGCCGATGTACTCGCTGACGGACTTGATGTTCTCCGCCGCCGACGCGTTGATGGTCTTCATCTGGTTGGTGAAGTAACGGATTGCCAGCTCCGAGATGGACATTTGCAGGCGCGTCGAACACTGCGGTACCAGGGGATTGAGGACGTATTGAGAACAGCAGAACGGGTCGTACTGGGAGCCGTGCTCGACATAGAGCACGTCGGGGACGTACCAGAACCATTCGCCAAACCGGACCCGAGCCACCACCGCTTCCTTCATCGTCATGTAACTGACGTCCTCGGGATGATGCTCGGCGATCAAGCGCCGGAAGTGTTCCTGCACTTCGGGCCAGAACATCTCGATGTCGTGGTTCCCTCGCAGCACCACGATCGCGTTGCCTTCGGCGACGAAGCGCGCCAGCGCCAACAGCAGCTGCGGATGCGAGCTGCGCAGGATCGTGTCGAGTTTCCAGCGCGACTTCTGCGCCTCGGTGCCGGCGCCGTAGCGGAACTCGCTGTCGAGAAACGTCGCACCGCGCAGCATCGGCGTGGCCGGATCGGGCCGGTCCGTAATGTAGAGGAACTCTATCAGGTCGCCACCGATGATGAGCAGCCAGCGTCGATCTGCGGCGCGATGGAGGCGATAGTAGCGCAGGAAATCGGCGAATTCCTCGTCGAAGTGGTACAAGCCCGGCGTCGGGTTGCTCCAGCCCCCGCGCAGATGCAGATCGCTGACGACGAGATAATCGACCGGCATCCCTGTCTCTGTCATTGCCTCTACGATCCGGTCGATATCGTGTGCGGCGTGCGGTCGGCCACGGTCGGCGCGTTGGTTCTGCTCTCCAGTCGGTCGCTGAGAATCCGCGTCAAGTTGAGGAAAACCGTCGCCGCGATGCGCGGATAGCGCCGGCGCAGCCGCTGCAAAAAGCGCCCGTCCAGTACCAGATATTCCGTGTCCTCGGTTGCAACCACATCGGCGGAGCGCGGGCGCTGGCGCACCAAGCCCATCTCGCCAATGACCTCGCCGCGACCGAGGCGGCGAATCACGTGCGCCCTGTCGCCCTCGTGGACCTCGGCCCGCCCCGCGAGCAGGACGTAGAGCTCCGGCTTCATCTCGCCGCACCGTGCGATGAAGCGGCCGCGCGCGGCCGCCTCGAGATGCCCCATCAGCACCACCAGTTTGGCCTGAAAAGGCCGCAAGCCGGCAAACAGCGGGATCTGCTTCTCCGGCGCGGGGCCGAGCTTCAAAAACAGGAGATCCCACAAGGTGATGATCTTGGTTGTCGTCACCAAGGCCGGTGTCAAAAACAGCTCCACGAGCAAGGCAATGCCCATGGTGACGCCGGAGAGCAAGCCGAAGTGCAGTACCGGCTGGAAGTTCGAGAGACAAACGATGAAGAACCCGGCCGACAATGCCAGCGTGATGAAGAACGCCGCCTGCCCGACGGAGCCCATGGCGTTGATGATGGCCTGCTCCTGACTGCCCGTCTTGCGCAGCTCTTCGTTGAAGGCGCTGAGGAGATGGATCGTGTCGTCGATGGCGATGCCGATCGCGATCGCGGCGATCATGCTGGTGGAGATGTTTAGGCTGATGCCGCACCAGCCCATCAGGCCGAAGAGCGCCACCGTCGGCACCACGTTCGGAATGAGGGCCAAGATGCCGACGCGGATCGACAGGAACATCAACGACAGCAGTGCCAACAGCACCAACAGCTCCTGCCACAGCCCGGTGATCTGCCCCCACGCCAGCGCATCGGCGGACCGATTGAGCAGCACCACGGTGCCGGTCGGCCGCACGCTGACCCCACGCGGAAACCGCGTCGCGGCGAACGATTGCACGCGCTCCACGAATCCACCGACCTCAGCGGAGCGCGACAGGGAGGTGCGCACGATGATGTTCGCGCGTGCCGCATCAGGGCTGAGCACCGCCTGCAGGTCGGCAGGATCGACGAGCAGTAGGATCTGATCAATCTCGCTTTGCGTCTCCGGCAACGCCGCGGCCGCGTCCGGCTGCAGCGTGCGCCGAACGAGGCGCAGGTAGTCGAGCAGCGACATGGTCTTGTCCACCCCCGGCTGCTGATCGATGAACTCCTGTAGCTCGCGCATCGCGGCGAGCGTCTCCAGACGCGTGACCGACTGGGGGCCGTCGCCGTCGATGACGACGTAAACGGGCTGCGTGCCCGCAAGCCGGCTGGCGATCAGCGCGTTCTCGATGCGGATCGGGCTGCGCGGATGGAAGAAGCCGAGGTAGTCGGTCTCGACCCGAATCCGGGTAATGCCCCAGACGCACAGCGCGAGCGCCGCCAGCCCCCACCACAACACGGCCCGACGATGTCGCACCGCGAAAGCGCCGATGCCTTGCAACCATCGCGGCAACCGGCCACCTGCGGCCTCGCGGGGGGTGCTGATCTTCCTCGGCAGCGGCAGCAGCGTCAGCAGGGCGGGCACCACCGTGAACGCCGCGAGCACGATGGCGGTAATGCCGAAGACGCTGTAGACGCCGAATTCGCGCACGGCGCGGATCGGTGTGAAGATCAGCGTGCCAAATCCGATTAGCGTGGTGGCCGCCGCGATCGCGATCGGCAGGCTCACCTTCTCCATCGCGTGCGCGACGACCTCCGCCTGCGTGCGGCCCGGTTTCAGCTCCAGGTAATACTCGCTGGTCAAGTGAATGCCCGACGCCACGCCGATCACCATCAGCAGCGGATTCAGCACCAACGTACCCATGTTGATCGCGGTCCCCGTCAGCACCATGCAGCCGGTGGTCCAGACCACCCCGATGATCACGGTCGACAACGGAATGAGCACGCCGCGCACGGTGCGAAAGGCAAACCCGAGTACGACGATGACCAGCAGCATCGACAGCGGGGTGAACTTGTTGGTGTCGCCCTCCATCAGGCGCGCGCCGTTGACCTTGATCGTGGGAATGCCGGTGACGGCAAACTGCTCCGGCCCTTGCAGCTCCGCGACCAACCTCCGGATGCGGTCGTCGATGCCCCGTTGCAGGAATTCCTCGTCGCTCAAGGAGTCGAACACGACGCTGATCCCAGCCGCACGACCGTCGGCGGAGACCACGTTCTTTAGGTAGAGCGGATTGCCCAGCACCTTGGCGCGAAAAGCGGCCGCCTCTTCCGGCGTGCGGGGCAACTGCTGCATCAGCCAGCCGGCCGCCAGGCCAAAGTCGCCTATCTCTATGCCCTTGACCGTGGTGAGACCGAGCACCTCACGCACGCCGTCGATCTGCGTCAATCGCCGCGAGAGCTGGTCGATCTTGGCAAGCGTGGACGGCGCGAATACGTCGTCGGCAAAGACGCCGATGACGGCGATATCCTCGTCGCCGAAGACTGCCTTGACGCCATCGTAGTAGAGCTTGTCGGGGTCGTTCGCCGGAAGCAGATTCTCAATCGAGCTATCGACGCGGATCGCGCGCGCGAAGAACCCGAAGAATGCGGTCAGGCCAAGCATGGCCGCCAGGGTAAGGCGCGGCGCACGCTGCGAGATCGCCAGCCAGCGTCTCACGGCGTCATCCCCGACCCGGTGGCGCGGAGTGAGTTCATGTTGCCGGGGACCTTAGCAAAAGTCCGACACGAGAAGCCAGGCCGCCAAAGGCGCCGATCAGGGGGGCGCGACAAATTTGTGGGTAACGTGGTCGGGTGCCGACCCTGATTCTGTTCGGTGTTATGGCCGTCATTCCCGCGAAAGCGGGAATCCAGTTTGGCGTTTGGCGCTATGGACAAGCAGTTCTGCGTTTACATCCTGGCCAGCAAACGGAACGGCACGCTGTACATTGGGGTGACCTCACAGCTAGCAA
>JACQVA010000058.1 GCA_016210005.1 Deltaproteobacteria bacterium
ATGTACAGCGTGCCGTTCCGTTTGCTGGCCAGGATGTAAACGCAGAACTGCTTGTCCATAGCGCCAAACGCCAAACTGGATTCCCGCTTTCGCGGGAATGACGGCCTTTCGCGGGAATGACGGCCATAACACCGAACCACGTTACCCACGAATTTGTCGCGCACTCCCGGTTGGCACCCGCGTGTGAAAGAAGCGCTCATTCCCGGTGAGCGGTGTAACCTTTGCACCCGGCGAAACGTGATATGGGCAAGGAGGGTCAACCGCATGGCAAAGACGGAGAATACCGAGGTGATTGTTGTCGGCGGCGGATTGGCCGGGTTGACCGCCGCCGCCTACCTGGCCCGAGCGGGGAGGGCGGTGACGGTGTTCGAGAGGTCCAACGCGCTCGGGGGGCGGGCGGCTACCCACGTCAAGGACCAGTTCTCGCTCAACTTGGGCCCGCACGCGCTCTATCGTGGCGGAGCCGGCATCCGAATACTGCGCGAATTGGGGGTGCCGTTCGATGGTGGTAGCCCGAGTGTCTCGGGTGGCTACGCGGTGGACAAGGGCAGAGTGCACACCCTTCCCGGAGGCCTGCTGTCGCTGCTGACTACCGGGTTGTTGCCCGTCGGCGGGAAGATCGAGCTCGCCCGGGTGCTCGGCTCGCTGCAGAAGATCAACACCGACACCATTCAGCGGACAAGCGTGCGCCAGTGGCTCGACAGCACGATCCGGCATCCGCAGACCCGCAGCGTGGTGCAAGCACTGACACGACTGAGCAGCTACGCCAACGAACCCGAGCGCCAGAGCGCCGGCACGGCCGTGGCACAAGTCCAAATCGCGCTTGCGCGCAGTGTCATGTATCCCAACGGCGGCTGGCAGGTACTGGTGGACGGCCTGCGCCGCATCGCCGAGGCGGCTGGGGTGCGTATCTGTGGCGGCAGCCGGGTGGTTGCGGTCGAGCACGACGACGCTGCGCGAGGCGTGCGCTTGGCCGATGGTACCAGCCATCGTGCCACGGCTGTGATCGTGGCGCTGGGCGCGAGCGAGGCTGCGGGCCTGCTCTCGGACAGCCCGGTCGGCCGCTGGGCCGCGGCGGCGGTTCCGGTTAAAGCTGCGTGCCTGGACGTGGCGCTGCGGCGGGTTCCGCGGCCGGCTGCTAGTTTCGCCCTCGGTATTGATCGGCCGCTGTACTTCTCGATCCACTCCGCGGTCGCGAAGCTGGCACCGGCGCCCGGCGCGGTGATGCACGCGGCCAAGTACCTTAGTTCCGAACCCAGTGATCCGAAATCCGACGAACAGGAATTGGAGCAGCTGCTGGATCTCGTACAGCCAGGCTGGCGCTCCGAGGTGGTGGAGCGACGCTTTCTCCCCAACATGGTGGCGTGCTCGGCGCTGGCAACCGCGGAGATGGGCGGGATCGGTGGCCGCCCGGGTGTGGAAGTTCCGGAAATTCGCAATCTCTACGTCGCCGGCGATTGGGTGGGGTCACAGGGCTGGCTAGCCGACGGCAGCTTGGCCAGCGCCAAGCGAGCCGCGCAGTTAGCGATAGCGGGCGCCGCTGGTGCAGGTGCTCTGGCTGCCTGACGCCGGCGTGTGCTACGGGAAAGCGATGCGCGCGCGTCCGCGACGTGGAGCCTTCAGTCGTGAATCTTGTCAGGGACTGCCAGAGATGCCCAAACGACAGCAGGCGAGTTTCAGGTCAGCGGATGGAAATCAAGGTGCCGGCTTCACTTCCGCTTACGCTGTGGTCCGGCGGTGAGACGGGCAGGGCAGGGACGCGGTGATTGCACCGGCATTTGACGGCGCGTTTCGCGCCCACGAGCGCTTCCTCTGGGGCCTCTGCTACCGGCTGACGGGCAGCGCCGCCGATGCCGATGACCTGGTGCAAGAGACCTTCGTGCGGGCGATCGAGCGCCCGCCGCTCGGGCCGCAAGAGTCCTGGCGCGGCTGGCTGGTGCAGGTGGCGATGAACCTCGGCCGTGATCTGCTGCGGCGGCGCCGCCGGCAGGCGTATGTCGGGCCGTGGCTGCCCGCGCCGATCGAAACCGCCGAGGATGAGCCGCCCGCCTTCGAGCTCCCGCTTGACGGCACCATGACCACCGAAGGCCGCTACGATCTGCTCGAAAGCGTATCTTTCGCCTTCCTGCTCGCGCTGGAGGCACTGACGCCGCAGCAACGGGCAGTGCTGTTGCTGCGCGACGTCTTCGACTACAGCGTGCGTGAGACCGCGGCCGCACTGGCCATCTCCGAGCCCTGCGTGAAGACCACCCATCATCGTGCCCGGCGGGTCTTGCGCGACTACGACCGGGAGCGGCAAGTGCCCACCCGTGCGCTGCAAGAGCAAACCCGGCAGGTGCTGGTGCAGTTCATGGCGGCGGTGGCGAACGGCGACGTCGCCGCGGTCGAGGCGCTGCTGGCGCAGTCGGTGCGCTGTGTCAGCGACGGGGCGGGCGAGTACTTCACCGGCAAGATTCCGATCATTGGCCCCGCGCGAGTGGCCCGCTTCAACGTCAAACTCGGCCAGCGCCGGCTGCACGGCGCCCGCTTCGAGCTGCGCATGATCAATGGCCTGCCGGCAATGGTGGGTGAGTTCAGCGGCGGGCGCCCGGGTGAACCGCCGCGCCTGGTGATGCGCTGCGATCTCGATCGCGACGGCCGCATCGGCGCGCTGCAGTTTGTCGTCGCCACGCGCAAGCTGAGCGCCGTCCGCTTTCCGCTGCCGGGCTGAGCCGACGCCAAGGAACCGAGACGGCATTGTCCGTGGCCGCGCCGCTTGATAACAAGAGGCCCGCCTGGAGGACGAAGCGAATGGCTGCGATCGGACAAGTACTGCGTGCGGGAATTGCCGCCGTCGTGTTGGCGTTGCTGGCGCTCACGCCGGCCTGGGCCGGTGGCGACTGGAATGACGGGCAAGTCCAGTGGCAGCCCTACGCCGAGGGCTTGCAGTTGGCGAAGAAGACCAAGAAGCCCATTTGCCTCGTCTTCTACACCGACTGGTGCCCGCACTGTAACAATTACAGCGGCGTGTTCCACGACCCCAAGGTGGTCGCCAAGTCAAATCAATTTGTGATGATTCGTCTCAACAGCGATGAGAACAAAGAGCTGGGCCAGCAGTACGCCGGCGACGGCCAGTACATCCCGCGCACGTTCTTCCTCTCGCCCGAAGGCAAGCTCGAGCCCGCGATCGCGCTGGCACGCGATCGCTTCAAGTACTTCTATGACGAAAAGAACCCGGCCTCGCTCTTGGATGGAATGGACGAGGCGCTGAAGAAGTTGCGCTGACCGGGACGAAACCGCGCGGAGCTTACCGGTTATTGTCGTCGAAGCGATTGCCGAGCACGCCACAAGGAGGAGACGATGGATTTCTCGCTGCCGCCTGAGATCGAGCAGCTGTGCGACAACGTGCGCGCGTTCATGGACGAGCACGTCTACCCGCTCGAGCGCCAGCATCACAGCTGGGTCATGGAAGTGGGCGGGCCGGCATATCCGCCCTGGGTCAAGGCCATCCAGGCCAAGGCCAAGGCGGCGGGGTATTGGGCCTTCCATCTGCCCAAGGAAGCCGGCGGGGCCGGCCTGCCGTTCATGTACTACGTCTTCGTCAACGAAATCCTCGGCCGCAGCCCGATCGCACCGTTGTGCTTCGGCTCGCAAGCGCCGGACTCGGGCAACGCCGAGATCCTGTGGAAGTTCGGCAGCGAGGAGCAGAAGCAGCGCTGGCTCAAGCCGCTGGTCAACGGCGACATCCGCAGCTGCTTCTCGATGACCGAGCCCGAGGTCGCCGGTTCCGATCCGCGCTTGCTGCGCACCACCGCCAAGCGCGAAGGTGACCACTACGTCATCAATGGTCACAAGTGGTTCACCAGCGGCGGGCACGGGGCGTCGTTCGCGATCGTGATGGCGATGACCAACCCGGAGCAGGAGAACCCCTACCTGCGCTTCAGCCAGATCATCGTGCCCACCGATACGCCCGGGTTCAAGATCGCGCGCGGTGTGCCGGTGATGGGCGACTACGACAACCATCACGCCGAGATCTGGTACGAGGACTGCCGCGTGCCGATCACCAACCGCCTCGGCGGTGAAGGCACCGGCTTCGTGATTGCGCAGGAACGGCTTGGACCCGGCCGCATCCACCATTGCATGCGCTGGCTGGGCGTGGCGCAGCGCGCCTTCGAGCTCATGTGTCAGTACGCCACCCAGCGCGAGATGTTCGGCAGCACGCTGTCACGCAAGGCCAACATCCAGGATTGGATCGCCGAGGCGCGCGCCGACATCCAAGCGGCGCGGCTGATGACGTTGCACGCGGCGTGGAAGATCGACACCGCCGGCGCCAGCGGCGCGCGCGAGGAGATTTCGCTGATCAAGTTCTTCGGTGCCAAGGTGCTGCACAGCGTTGTTGATAAGGCCATCCAGGTCTACGGCGCCGCCGGCGTCACCGAAGACCATCCCCTGGCCATGTTCTACCGCCACGCCCGCTTCGCCCGCATCTACGATGGGCCGGACGAAGTCCACAAGATGGTGGTGGCGCGCAGGATTCTGGCGCAGTACGAGGGGAAGAAGCGGTAGGGTCATCATCGTGGCGCGGATTTGTGCTGGGGTTTTTGGGGCTATTCAGAAACGGCCCGTCGCTACCAAACGGCCCCGGGCTCCATTATGCTTCAAGCCGGGATGGGTGAGGCCGGATGAAGTTCAGCGAGTTGGTAAGGCTGCTCGAGCAGAACGGCTTCAGTCTCGTGCGGGAGAAGGGATCAATCCGCTATTACGGTAAGCACGGTGTGCGGAGGCTGATCCGTGTCGATTACCACGGCGCGAAGGAAGTGCCGAGCGGGACCTGCAATGCGATACTGAAGGCCGCCGAACTGAAGCCACGCCAGGAGGGCGGAGATGATTGACTTGAAGTACTCGTTGGTGATCGAAGCGACCGAGGACCCCAGCTTCTTTGGCTTCTACTCACCGGACCTGGAAGGGTTCACGGGAGTCGGCCACTCGGTGGAGGATTGCTTGTACAAGGCGAGGTGGGGCATCGAGGAACATGTTTCGATGCTGCGAGAAACCGGCCTGCCTGTGCCGAAGCCCAATCCGCATCCGACGATCATGATCCAGAACGAGAGGCGCGCGGCGTAGCGCGATCTCGCCGGCTTCGCTCGCATCCACACCGCCAGGCGCACCGGTTGTCGCGCAGCTCATCCCGGCGCAGTACGAGGGGAAGAAGCAGCGGTAGGAAGACGAGGAGGTTCTGATGATCAAGCTGTATCACGGCCCGCGCACCCGCTCGGTGCGCATCTACTGGCTGCTCGAAGAGTTGGGGTTGCCGTACGAACTGGTGACGGTACCGTTCGTGGCACCGCTGCCGCCGGCCAAGCCGTTCAGTCAAGCGACGCCAGCTGGAAAGTTCCCGACGCTCGAAGACGGCGAGGTGACGATGTTCGAGTCGGGGGCCATTCTCGAATACGTGATCGAGCGCTATGGCCAGGGCCGCTTGGCGCCGGCGCCGGGCACGCCGCAGCGTGCCGCCTTCTTGCAATGGGTGCACTTTTCCGAAGCCACCGCGTTTCCGCCGCTCGGCAACATTGCGTGGCACATGTTCCGGCAAGACGCGGACAGCATACCGGCGGCGATGGCCGATTACCGCACGTGGGCGGTGGCCGCCTTGGACGTGCTCGAAAAGGCACTGGCCGGAAGGCAGTATCTGCTCGGCCCCGACTTCTCCGCCGCCGACATCATGGTGGGCTACACCGTGCAGTGCGCCAAGTGGTTCGGCCTGCTCAGCGATGACTATCGAAACCTGACGGCGTACCTCGCCCGCCTCACCGCCCGCCCGGCGTTTCAGAAGGCGTTGAGCTGACGCTGCCAAGACTGGCGTGCTGGCGTCTCGGTTTGACCGCGCCTCGGCGCTGCCGTAAGGATTCCGCCCGTGTCCACCTTCGCGCTCATTTCCGACCCTCACGTCAGCGTGCCCAACCCCGATACCGGCTTCATGGCGCCGCAGATCCCTGGCGAGCCCACGATGTATGACCGCAGCGTCGAGCTGCTGGAGACGGCGATCGCGGAGATCAACGCGCTGCCCGAGGTTGACTTCGTGCTGGTGGCCGGAGACCTCACCAAGGACTCGGAGCCGTACAACCACGACCAGGCGCGCCAGCTGTTCAGCCGATTTCGCAAGCCGGTCTTCTGTGTCTCGGGCAACCACGATCAACCGCGCCCGGCGAAGCTACGCCCGCCGGCTTATCTCGACCCCGACGTGACCGGCGTGCCGACCCGCGAGCTGCCCCGCCTCTATGGCGACTTCGGATTCAAGAACCCCCAGCGGACGGCCTACAGCTGCAACCCGACGCCCGATGTGCACCTGATCGGCCTCTGCTCCGCTAAACTGGACGATGATTGTGGCTACATCGCGCCCGAAGTGCTGGCCTGGCTCGACACGGATCTCTCGACGCAACGTGATCCGGCCCGCGAAACGATTGTGATGCTGCATCACAGCATCATCGAACATGTCCCCGCTGAAGCGGTGAACCCGACCTTCTCTTGGTTTCACGTCGAAAACGCCCCCGAGCTCAAGGCAATTCTGCGCAAGCACGGCGTGCGCATCACGCTGACGGGCCATTTGCACATCCAGGACGTGAAGGAGGAGGCCGGGCTCTATAACATCGTGACCGCCTCGGTGGCCGGATATCCGCACGCCTATCGCATCATGACCCTGCGCAATGGCGTGATGGAGGTTCGCAGCCGCCGGCTGGATTCGATCCCGTCACAGCCGGATCTCCAGGGTTTCTCACGGGACTACACCGCCGACGCCTTCGTCAGCGCCATCCGTTCTGCGCTGATGGCAGCACCGTTCGATTACCCGCGCTCGCAGGCGGATGCCGCCGCCCACAAATTGCGCGACTGGTGGCCGTCGGTGGCGGACGGGGACGAGCAGTTCGCTTACACCGCCGAGGAGTTAGGGGACGCCGCGCTTGCCGCGTACGTCAATTCGTTTAGTGACCGCCCGCCGGCGGATAACGATCTGACCATTGAACTTTCGCGCCGCTCATGAGTTGAATGTGACCGCGGTTTTGACCGGATCGTCGCCGTCCGAAACGTCACCAGGGTGAGAGGCGGCGCCAGGATTTGGCTGGTGCACGCTTTGCGCTGCACCATGCAAGGTGCCGGATCGCATCTTTCTCGTTCCCTTGGTGCTTGCTGCCAGTTAGACTTGTGACGTGATCAGGAGCCTCTCCACAGCACTGGTACTGTTGCTGATCGCGGTCACCGTAGTGGACGGCGGCCGTGCGCTCGGTAGTGACGTCGCGACTGTGAGGATCGCAAGCGAGGCCGAAACATCCCTGGCCAGCTTCACGCCCTCGAACACGCCAACGCCGACGCGAACGCGCCGGCCCACCAGTACGAGAACGCCCACCATAACGCCGACACGCACCCACACGCGGCGCCCTACCGCGACCCGGACGCGGACGGCCACCCGCCGCCCGTCGAGTACGCGCACCCCGACCGTCACCGCCACCGCGACGCGCCGAGCCACGCGAACGCGCACGCCCACCCCCACCCTGACGCTGCCTCCGACGGCGACACCGACAGCGACCAACACGAGGCGGCCGACCGCCACCCGCACGCGTACGAACACGCTGACACCGACTCGGACAGCGACGCCGCCCGTGTCCACGCCCACGACTGGCCTGGGCTTCTCGTTGCGCTTCTACGGTAACGGCGCGAACGACATCGATCGCGTCAAGATCAAGCTCGAAGCCCCGGCACGGCCGATCGACGTGGATGGGAACTTCACGCTTGAGTGGTTGATGAAAGCGCTGCTGGTAGAGAACGGCGGCGACTGCGGTGAGGGCGACGACAACTGGATCACCGGCAACGTCATGTTCGATCGTGACGTCTACGGTAGCGGCGACATCGGCGATTTCGGGGTCGCGTTGTGCGCCGGCCGCGTTGCCTTCGGAGTCAATCGCTTGGGCAACGGGACCGGCATTCGGGGGGCGACCGTGGTTACAGACGGCTCTTGGCATCACGTCGCGGTGACGCGCAATACCACCTCCGGTAACGTGCGTATCTGGGTCGACGGTCGCCTCGATGGCGACGGGAGCGGGCCTACCGGGGGCATCGGCTACCGGGATGGACGCTCGACCTCGTGGCCGAACTCGGATCCCTACCTCGTGATTGGCGCCGAGAAGCACGATGCCGGTGCGGCGTACCCGTCGTACAGCGGTTGGATCGACGAGGTGCGCGTGACGAACGTCATCCGGTACACCGCCGCGTTCACTGCGCCGGCCCCACCGTTCGTGACCGACGCCAATACCGTGGCGCTGTACCATTTCGATGAAGGCAGCGGCGCGACTGTCACCGACGCATCGGGAGCCGCCGGCGGTCCGAGCACCGGCGCGCTGCGTTTCGGCGGCGCGCCGGCCGGCCCGCAGTGGTCGAGCGACGTTCCCTAGCCTTCGGCCGCGTCCGCGTGAACCATAGCTACGGCCGCGGTTCGGCCTTCGCCCGAGCACCGGATACGCCTGTGCGCGAATCAGCCCGGGCCCGCTCCCTGGGCGATCAGTTCTTGGTAGTAGATGACGTTGAGCCCGAGCAGCACGATGCGGGCGGCGCCTTCGACGCGGCCGTAGACCGCGGTCTGCGCCGGGTTACGCTCTCCCAGCGCCACCGCCACCCTGCGGCCGTCACTGCCGGTTAGAATCACGCGCGCCTGCGGCGGCTCGAGACCGAAAGCGGCGGCACCCTGACCGCTTTCGTCGACGACCTCGACCTCGGGCACCTCGGTTAGCTGATCCAGCAAGGCAGCAATCAGGTCTGACGGAATCCGCGAGCCGGCCGGCCGCTGCACCCGCCAGCGCGCGCCCTCACGCACGCACTCCACCGTCACCGAGCCGTGCTCGATCGTCACCGCCCGCACGTCGTCTTTGGCCAGCGCCAAGAACGCCTGGCGTGCGGCCGGCGCCTGCGGCACCGGCTCCTGCGAGCGCGGCTCGGTCGCTAGATAGTAGGCGGCCAGCACGGCGAACAGCAGCATGTAGGCCCAGGCGCGCCACGCCGTCATCCGGTGAACCTCCGCCGCAAAAAGACAACCAGCCCAAGCGCCAGAAACAGCGCCGGCTGTACCAGCGTACCGAGCCACAGCGCCAGGCTTCCTTGGCGCGCGCTCACGAACATCTGATTGACGCCGGGCAGCTGTTGCTGTGGGCGCACGCCCACAAGTTGTTCTTCGTGCGCCAGCCAGTTCACGGCGTTGACCAAGAGGTCCTTGTTGCCGAGGTACTCGATGAAAAAGTTGTTGGCGAAGTCCGAATCACCGATCACCAGCAGGCGGCCGGGCGCGACCCCTGGCACCGCCGGCAACACGACACTGACGGCCACGGGGACCGGACCGCGCTGGTCGCGCCCGGGGCTGAAGGCGGTTGTTCCACTGCGCAGCGCTTCGCGGTCGGCGCTGCGCCAACTGGCGGGGCTGGTCTCGAGCACGATGGCGCCGATGAAGCGGCTGTCGGGATCGGCAAGAAATTCCACCGGCCGGGCCTGAGCGAACAGCGGGGGAGCTTTGAGCGCCGCGCTCACCGGCTGGCGCGGCGACAGGCCGGGGATTGCCATGGTGAGTACGTCGCCGGCAAACAGGCGGCTCTCGGTGTCAGCCACCACGCCCTCGCCGGCAGCGATGTGATAGGTGCGCAGCAACGCCGCCAGGCCGGGCGCCTGTTCGGGGTCGAGCAACACCAGCACCCCACCGCCGCGTTCGAGGTAGTCGCCGATGGCGAGCAACTCCGCCGCCAACAGATCGGTGCGCGGCCCGGCGATGACCAGCACCGCGGCATCGCCGGGTACACCGGCGCCGGTCAACAAGCTGATCTGCTCGACTTCGTAGAATTCGTTCATCAGCGCCGCCCGGGCACTGCTCATGCCGCGCCGGCGGTCGTTGTCGGTAATGCTGCGTTCGCCGTGGCCGGTGACGGCATAGACGCGCTTCTTCTCCGAACGGGTCACCTGCAAGATCGCGCCGATTAGCAGCGGTTCACTGGGGTTGGTAAACGCCTTGCGCCGGCCCCCGCTCTCGACCACCAAGGCGCCGTCGGCGTTGACCCCAAACTGTCGGGCCGCCAGAGGATTGCGATTTATATCCACCACCCGATAAGACACGCGCGCTGACACCGAGCGCACACGCCAGAGCAGGTCCTCGATCTCGCGGTTGCGGGTGTCCTGCGAGCGCAGGAAAGCGGTGAGGCTGACGTCGTGCTGGAGGTTATGCAGGACCTGGAGCGAATGCTCGGCCAGGGTGTAGGCCTTGTCCGGCGTCAAGTCGAGCCGCAGCGGGTGGCGGGTGCTGATCGCCACCGCCATCGCCATTGCCCCCGCCAGACCCACCGTGCCGACGGCCAGTAGCAACCAGTGACGCCAGGCCCCTTTCATGCCGATACCGCCCCTGCCGCCGTGATTCCGCTTGGGCACCGGCGCCTCAGCCGCGCCAGGTGCGCGACTCGAGCACGCGCAGGGTCAGGAAGTTGAAGAAGGCGATGAAACAGACGAAATAGAGCACGTCGCGAAGATCGATCACCCCGCGCACAAAGGTCTCGAAGTGATCGAACATCGACAACTGCGCCAGCACCCGCAGCACGGGTGGGCTGCTGGCGGCTTCGTTCCAGGTCAACGCCCAGAACATCAGCAGAATGCCGAGGGTGGCAATGGCGGCGACCACCTGGTTTTCGGTCAGGGCCGAGATGAACAAGCCGCAGGCGATGAAGCTCAAGCCGAGAAACAACAGGCCCAAGTAGCCGCTGAGAAGCGGCGCCCAGGGCAACGGCTGCAGCGCCAAGAGGTAGGCCGGATAGCCCAGGGTGCCGATCAGCAACACCAGCAGAACCGCGGCGCAAGCACTGTACTTGGCCCCGAGGATGGTGCGGTCGCGCAACGGATAGGTGAGCAGCAGCTCGATGGTGCCGAGCTTCTTCTCTTCGGCGAACAGCCGCATGGTCAATAGCGGCATCACCAGCAGCAGCACCATCGACATCGAGTAGGGCGCCCCGGCCAAGAAGGCGAGCCAGAAGTTGCCGAGGATGTTGAGGCCGAAGCCGTACTCGACGAAATAGATCAGCCAGGTGTAAAAGAAGAAGCCGCACAGACAAAAGAACACCGCCGCCATTACGTAGAACAGCGGCGAGGTAAAATACGAACGCAGCTCCTTGCGAAACAGGGCCAGGAAGCTCACAACGTGCCCGCCGTCCCTTCGCCGCCCGGCTCGTCCTCGCTGGTGACCAAGCGCACGAACAGATCTTCCAGCGTCAGCGGCAGCGGGCGGACTTCGAGTAGGCCCCAGCCTTGTCCCACGATCGCTGCGGCCAGAGCCTTGCGCACGCGGTCGCCCTGGCCGCCGGAGTGAATGACCAGGCTGGCTGCGCCGCCGTCTTGATTGGTGAGTTCGACCGACTCGACCCCCGGAAGCGCCCGCAACGCGGCGCACACTTGCGCCGGCGGTCCTTCCACCTTGACCAACGTCCGTTCGCTGCCGGCCACGCGGCGCGACAAGTTGGCCGCCGTGTCCTGCGCCACCACGTGTCCGCGATCGAGTATGACCACGCGATCGCAGGTGGTGCTGACCTCGGGCAGGATGTGGGTGCTGAGCAGCACCGTGGTGCGGCCGCGCAGGCCGCCGATGAGCGAGCGGATCTCGATGATCTGGCGCGGGTCCAAGCCGACGGTGGGCTCATCGAGAATCAGCACCGCCGGCTCGTGGAGCAAAGCCTGCGCTAGCCCGACTCGTTGGCGGTAGCCCTTCGAGAGCTAGCCGATCAGGCGGCCGGCAACCTCCGTCAGCCCGCAGTCGCGCATCACCGCGGCCACGCGCGCGCGCCCATGGCGTCCAAGGCGGCGGACCTCGGCGCAAAACCGCAGGAACGCCTCCACCCGCATGTCGGGGTAAAGCGCGGTGCTCTCGGGCAGATAGCCGATCTGCTGGCGCAGCTCGAGTGCTTGCGCCGTCACGTCCAGCCCGGCCACCTGAGCCGCGCCGGCGCTGGGTGGAAAGAAGCCAGTGAGAATACGCATGATGGTAGTCTTGCCTGAGCCATTGGGCCCCAGCAGGCCGATGATCTCGCCGCGAGCAACGTGGAACGAGACGTCATTCACCGCACGCGTGGCGCCGAAGTGTTTGCTAAGGTGCTCGACCTCGATCATCGCGGCCACTGAGCGTCAACTCGATTCCCGCGAGCGATGGTAGGCGAAGCTTCCCAGGCAGTCAATTAAGCGCAGAACCGGCACCTCCCAGCCCACCATCACCACAGCTGTGCAACGATCGTCAGCCAACCACCGAGCGCCAGGCCCCAAAGGAGATCCTTTTGGAGGTTGGCCTCGGGGCCACGGCTGTATTCCGTCACCACCGCGCGCACCGAGAAGAGCAAGGAGACCACAGCCAGTGCCCAGGCAATACCCGGCACCGGTTCATCGCCGCGCGCTGCCGCCACTAGCCGCGAGAGGTTGAACAGCATCGGCAAGCCGCCGGCGATGGCGGCCACGCGCAACAGCCGCAGCGCGCTCATTCAACCAAGAAAGCCAATAATTTCGGCGCGGCGCTCATTCGTCGACGACCTTGGCCGACTTCGCCAGCCGCAGCAGCTCCTTGGAGTGTTCGTCGCCGGAGGCGGCCTGGCGCTCCCACTTGTGCTGTCGCCACGGCTTCAAGACATACTCGTCCAGGAAGATCACCAGGAAACTGAAGCCGAGCACGATCGCCACCGAACTCCACATGCCGAGTTCCATGATTCTCCCTCTTACGCTGTCTGCTGGTGTAGATGGGTCTTGGCCACCGCGTGCTTGGCTTCCTTCATAATGAAGCGCGGCTTCAGGAGCACGATCAGCACCGGCATCATCGTCTGCGAGCCGACGTAACTGATCCCCATCCAGATCGCCAGCAGCAGGCCCATCTCGGCGTTGAAGCGGATGTTGGAGGAGATCCAGAACGCGGTGCTGATGATCATGGTCACTGCGGTGAAGGTAACCGCCTTGCCCGAGGTCACCAAAGCCTGGCGCACCGACTCCTCGAGATCGCCGCGGACGCGGATTTCCTCAATCGTGCGGCTGACGATGTAGAGGCCGTAGTCGATGCCGAAGCCCAGGCCGACGGTGACCAGCGGCAGAGTGTGAATGTTGACGCCGATGTTGTTCACCGCCATGTAAGCGTTGACCATGATGTTCGACAAGAACAGCGGCGCCAGCAGGTAGAAACCGGCGGCGAAGGAGCGGTAGGTGAACAGCATGATCGTCCACATGGTGCAGAAGCCGAGGAGGTTCATCAGTGCATCGTTGCGCACCAGCTCTTCGTTGGCCGCCGCCAGCACGCCGATGAGGCCACCGGCCAACTTGAAGACCGCCTTCCACGGCACCGCCACGGTGGTCTCGGTCAGGCTGCCGCCCCGGCGCAGGTGAACGTCCACCAGGCTGATGCTGGCGGTCTCCTTGACCAGCGCGGCGCGGAAGCTCTCCAGGTTGCCGACCGGCGAGCGGCCGATCTTGACGATGCGGTCGCCGCTGCGAAATGGTCCTTCGCCCTTCTGAGCGGCGCTCTCAGAGACGATCCACGACGGCCCCGCCTTCTCCCACGCCGGATCGGGGAATACCTTCTTGATCACGACTTCCTCGCCCTCTTGCGCCACCTCGATGCCGAGGTCGCGCATTTGTGTGGCGTAGATGAAGTCCTTGCTGCGTTGGATGATGCGGCGGATGTTGTCGCCCTTGTGGTCCTTGCAGAAGAAGGTGACGTGGGCGGTGGTGTAACTGGGATCGACGTACTTGGCGGTCTCGGTGGGTGGCGAACCCGAGAAGTAGATGAAGAAGAGGCCACCGACGTCGACCCAGTTGTTGGGGATGACGCCCCATTTCGGCTCGAGCTCGTGGAACACCATGTTGACCGCCCGAATGATGTCGGCGAGCGAGAAGCTGTAACCGACGCCAGGGTCGCGTTCGAGCCGGCGCTGGAACTTCTCCATGGTGCGCAGCGTGTGCGGATCCTTCATGGCGTCGCGGTCGAGCCCTTCGGCAACGACGATGAGGGGCTCGACACCGCCGAACTTGTCTTGAATTGCCTTGTGCGAGACGTTGTACTCCGACTCGATCCACAGCAGCGGCGACGCCGAGGTCGGATCACCGATGGTTAGCCCGCGGAGGAAGTAGATCGCCACCAGCCCGGCGCCGATCCAGCCGGTCATCGTCACCCAGCGCCCGCGCCTGGTCAGCAGCGCGTTGACGAAGCGCTCGATGGCGCGGCGAAAGCCGCCGCGTTCGCGCAGCACGACCAGCTCGGGCTCGGGCGCCTTGAGGTAGAAGTAGACGATGGGATTGAGCAGCATCTCGGAGATGGTGATCGCCAGGATCCACCACGAGGCGGTAATCGCCAGCTTCTGCAGCATGATCACCGGCACTAGCAAAATCACCAGGACGCCGAAGGCGTCGGTGGAGATGCCCGAGAAGGTCGGCACAAAGAGCTCGGCGAATGCCGCCACAATCGCGCGCCGCTTGTTCCAACCGCACTTCTCGAATTCCTCGTAGTAGCGGTCGTGCATCTGGATGGCGTGGCTGACGGCCCGGGCGGTGATCAGGAACGGCATCACCAGCATGAGCGGATCGAGCGCCAGGCCGATCACTTGGATGAAGCCGAGGCCCCAGAAGGCGGCGATCAGGCCGGTGATCGTCGGCCGCAGCGCTCCGCGCCAGTCGTGGAAGTACATCCAGCGCAGCACCCACTCGATGCAGTAGGTGATCACCAGAATGAAGAACACGTCGCCGGCGTAATGGTAGACCCAGCCGTAGAGCCGCGGCTCACCGGCGACGAAGACCTCGGTGTTGTCGTCGACGAACGGCTCGACGACGTTGGCGTTGACTTCCTTGAAGATGCGCTTGTAGTCGAGCCGGCCTTCGATGAAGTTGGCGCGGATGAGCGCGGCCTTGTCGTCGATCGAGACCAGCAAGCCGTAGATGTTCTCGGCGTTGTGGACGACGCGCCGAATGCTGGCCGACTCCTCGTCGCTCTTGACCTTCTCGAGCATGACCGGCTGGGCGCGCATGGTGCCGCCGGCCGCCACCTTGAGGTAGCGCACGGTGCGGTGGGCAATGGAGTCGATCTGGTTGTGGTTGACGCCGTACACCTTGTCGAGGCCTTCGGTCATCTCCCAGATCTTGTTGAGCGTCTTCGGGTTGAAGATGTTGCCGTCCTTGACCTGCAACATCACCATGATGTTGTTGGCGCCGCCGAAGGTGCCCGAGAAGCGGTTGTGGATCTTCACATACGGGTGAGTTTGCGGCAGCAGCTCGCCGAAGCTGGTCACCAGGCTGAGCTGAAAGCTCCAGTAGGCGAACAGCGCGGTGACCAGCACGACGATGATGGACACGGGGTGCCGGTAGTCGATCAGCTTGTCGCCTAGCCAGTACAGTAGGCGTTTATCCTCTGGAACTTCGTAGTTGATCGCCATGAACTCCCCCTTACGGTGCCGACACTTTGGCGGTACGCATCGTCTTAGCCGAGTGCGGGCAGCCAGGTCTGGCCGCCGTCCTGAGTATGCAAGATCAGGCCGTAGCCGCCGACGATCCAGCCGTTGTCGGGCGTGACGAAGTCGACCCCGCGCAGCCAAGTGGCGACTTCCATGCCGAGTTGGGCACGCTGCCATTCGCTGGCCCCCGCCAGGCGCCGCACCACTTCACCGGCCGCGCCGACCGCCCAGACGCTGCCGTCACCCACCGGATAGGCACGAAAGAGCGGATCGACGATGGGGAACTCCAGCTGCATCGGCTCGAAGCGCCAGGTGGCGCCGCCGTCAACCGTGCGGGCAATCTTGCCGTCGAGGCCGGCGACATACCCCTCCCGGCGGTTGATGAAATGAACGGCAAAGAAGGTCGGGATGTCGAGCACGTCGAAAACGCCGTGTCCCAGTAAGCTCTCCTGCTGCTCGGTGAAGGTCGCTCCACCGTCGCGGGAGTGGTAGATCTTGCCGAACTCGCCGACCAACCAGCCGTATTGGGCATCGATGAACTGGACGTCGTAGAGCACCGGGTCCTGCGCGGTGATCTCCTGCTCTGCCGTCAGCCCAGTCTGTGTGAGTTTGCGAATCGCCCAGTTCTGGCCGCCGTCGCTGGTTTCCAGCATGGTGGCGCGATCGCCGACGGCGAAGCCGCGCTGGCGATCGAGGAAGGACAGGCCGAAGAGGTACACCAGTGTTCCGGTATCCTGGCGCTGCCAGCTTTTGCCGCCGTCGGTGGTATGGAGCATCAAGCCGTCCTGGCCGGAAATCCAGCCGGTGTCTTCATCGACGAACTGCACGGAGTACAGCCCGCGGTCGGTGCCGCTGGGGAGGATCGTCCACGAGCGCCCGCCGTTTTCGGTGGCCAGGATCTTGCCGCCATAACCCACCACGATGGCGCGCTCGGTAGTCAGTGCCTCCACGTCGTAGAATTTGTCCGCCATGGAGATCTTGTGCTCGGCAAGCGGCACGTCTTCAACTGCGGCATGACAACCCGCCCCGGCGGCGGCGGCCATGGCGAGCAGCACCTGCACAGGCCAACGACAGCGCATGAACCCTCCTCAAACAAAAAACTGCGGCTGGCAGCCGGCCCGGGTGCGGTGTCGGCCCGCGCCCGGTGCGGGCCGCCCTTATCGACTCCCGCCCCGAAGTGTCAAGGCGTTCCCGGCTTTGATTGCTGGGGGAACCACTTGGGAATATCGGCTTTCTCGACGATTTGCTGCTGATTGATCTTCCAGCGCCCGTCCTCCCGGATCAGCGTATAGAGTTCCTGTTCCTCGACTCCCAGTTGGTTGAGGAACTTGTCCTGGGAGCTGAGCAGGTTGGGCACCAGCGCTTTATCGCCCGCGATCTTGCCGGGATAGACGGTGAACTCGAAGATCTTGGCTTCCGCGGCCTGCATCATCCACTGTTGCTCCTTCGCCCACTCATCGCGGCCCTTGTCTTGGGCCATGGCTTTCGACACGTACGGATACGCCTCGGTGAACTTGCCCGCCTTGAGTGCCGTCAGGTAGCGGGTGACGGTCTCTTCCGGGCTCACATCCTGCGCTCGCGCCAGGCCGGCCACGGCCAGCACCAAGACGGCCGCCAGCTTGCGCCACTGGCAGTGCACAATCAACCTCCTTGCCGCCGTCATTCTCAGCCCCGGCGCAACGTCAGCGCCACCACGACGACCTGCAACACGATCAGCACCGCGATCAACGCCCCCGAGCTGAAGCGGAAGTTCTCGAAGCTGCCGCTGACGCTCTGAATGTCCTTGCTGAGCTGGGCGATGTCGCCCTTGAGCCCGCTGCTCTCCACGTACAGCCCGCGCACTTCCTCTCGCATACCCTTGAGCTGCTCGTTGAGCTGCTCGCGCTCGCTTTGCGCCGCCTCGCGCGTTTGGCGGATCTCTTCGCGCAGCTCACCGACATGCGTGTCCATCTGGCGCAGCTGCTCACGCAGCGAACCGACCTCGGCTGCCAGCGAATGCTGCGCCTCCGCGAGCGCCGCCAGGCGCTTGCTCACCTCCGCTGCTTTGGGCTCGGCCGCCAGGGCTGTACCACTGGCGAACCAGAGCAGACCGAGCCACAGCCCCCAGAGCCCTCTCCGCCCGTATTGCACCACGCATCTCCTTCCCGGGCGCCGCCGCGGGCGCCACCCGTCTCTCTATGACGAACCGCCGCGCTTTGTCCAGATGCAGCAGGCTGGCGGCGGGGTCTCGTGCCGGTGACTCAGTGATACATGTCCATGAAGTCGATCACGCCCAGGGCCCGCATTCCCTCGAACAGGCAGCCTTTGATCTCTTTGACCGTCTCCAGGCGGAGCAGCTCGGCGGCCAGTTGGCGGGCGCGGGTCAGTTCCACCGAACGAATCAGGCGTTTGATCACCGGGATGAAGAACGGGCCCATGCTGAGGCCATCGAGCCCCATCCCCATCAGGATCAGGCTGCAGGCCGGATCGGCCGCCATCTCGCCGCAGATCGTTACCCGCTTGCCCGCCGCCCTGGCCGCCACGACGGTGTCGGCGATGGCGCGCAAGACCGCCGGATGCAACGGCTCGTAGAGTGGCGCAACCCGCGGGTTGTTGCGATCGACCGCCAGCAGGTACTGGATCAAGTCATTGGTGCCGATGCTGAAGAAATCGACTTCCTGGCTGAGCTCCGGCGCCAAGCGCACCGCCGACGGCACTTCGATCATGATGCCCAGCGGCAGCTCGGCGTTGAAGGCGTGGCCCTCGCGGTGAAGATCCTCTTGCGCCTGCGCCAGCAGCTCCTTGATCCGGCGGATTTCCTCCAACCCCGAAATCATCGGAAACAAGATGCGCACGTCGCCGTAGGCGCTGGCCCGCAAGATCGCCCGCAGCTGGGCCGAAAACAGCTCGGGCATCTCGAGTGATATGCGGATCGAACGCCAACCCAGAAACGGGTTCTCCTCGCGCGGCAGGCGCAGGTACGAGGGGTACTTGTCCGCACCCATATCGAGCGTACGAATCGCGATCGGCCGCCCCTCCAGCCGCTGGAGCATCATGCGATAGAGATCGAGCTGTTCGTCCTCGGTGAGGAAATCCCGGTGCGACATGAAGGGGAACTCGGTGCGGTAGAGCCCGACACCCTCGGCGCCGTGATGCATGGCGAGCACCAGGTCGCCGAGTAGCCCGACGTTAGCGGTCAGGCTAACGCGATGCCCGTCGCGGGTTTCCGCCGGCAGCTCGCGCAGCGTCTCCAGCTCGCGGTTGAAGGCGCGGTATTCCCGGCCCAGGCGTTCGTACTCGCGCAAGACGTCCGGCGCCGGACTGATGTAGACAATGCCGGCATTGCCATCGACGATCAGCTGGTCACCCTCGTGGACCGCGTCTTCGAGGTGCTCCACGCCCACCACGGTCGGGATTTCTAGCGACTTGGCCAAGATCGAGGCATGCGAGGTGACGCCGCCGGTGGCCAGCACGATGCCGCGTAAGCCCTGCTGCTCCATCATCGGCAGATCCGACAGCGTCAACTCGCGCGCCACCAGCACGAAGGCGGCGGCGGCTGACGGGGTGGTGCGCTCGCTGACCCCGAGGAGGTTGCGCAGCAAGCGCTGGCCGACGTCTTTTAGGTCGAAGAGCCGGTCGCGCATGTAGGGGTCGGCGATGCGCTCGAACTCTGCGATCATCTGCCCGAGCACCTGTTCGAGGGCATGTTCGGCGCTGGCCTCGCCGCGGATGAGCGCCTCCACCCGTCCGACGAAGTTCGGATCACCGAGCATAAGGCGCTGGGCTTCGAACATTGCCGCATCGATCTCAGGCAGCGTAGCGCGCACGCGATGCGCCAGCCGGCCGATCTCTTCCACCGAGCGCTCGACGGCGCTCTGCCAGCGCGCCAGCTCGCGTTTGGCCGAGCCGCGGCGCTGGCGTTGCACGCCCGCGAAACTCACCTGCGGCTTGAGCAAATGGGCGCGGCCGATGCCGAAACCCGGCGAGGCGCCCAACCCCGGTAGCCGCCCGAGCGCCGCCGCGGCCGCTGGCCGCGGGCGCCCGTGCTCGCGCTCATAGGCTTGCAAGCGCTGGGTCACCTCGAGCATGCGGTCATGCGCCGAGCGCCGCTCCTCTTCCTTGCTGCGCAGGCTCTCTTGCAGCTGCGCGCGCACCAGCAAGCCGCCGATCGGCGCGCTGATCGCCTTGAGCAAGCGGATCTGATCGCGGGTGAAGCGACGCCGCCGCGAGGTCTGTACCACCAGCACCCCCAGCGGCTCGCGCTTGTCGACCACCGGAACGCCGAGAAAGGAATGATAACGCTCCTCACCGGTCTCGGGGAAATACTTGTAACGCGGATGGGCCAGGGCATCGACCGCCATCACCGGCTCCAGCTTCTCGACGGCGTAGCCGGTGAGGCCTTCGTCAACCCGCATGCTGACCTTGCCGACCGACTGCGGGTCGAGCCCCTTGGTAGCTGCCAGCACCAAGAGCTTGCGCGCAACGTCGTAAACGTAGAGTGAACACACCTCCATATCCAGGCGCTCGGCCAGCAACTCGACGATCTCCCGCAATGAGGCGCGTACGTCGTGGGCGTGGGCAATGATCGTGGCGACGTCCTCCAACAACATCAGCCCCCAACTCCGCCCACTCGGGCGCCGTGGCGGCCGCGCCGCCCGTAGGTTTTCCTTGCCTCCGGCCATGGTTCGATTCCGCGCGCCGCTTATATACCAGCACTGCCGGCGCAACAATGCAGAACCGCGAGCGGCGGCGTTTAAGCTAGCCCGGCATCCAGTTCCCACGCGCCGTGGGCGCTTTAGGCGCGCCGGCAAGAAAAGCGCTCGCGGCATTCCCGCCGCTGGGAAGGCAGGCGGCGCCGGCCGGCGCGCTGGGGCGGGCGGCGCGCTGGCACAGTCGTTGTTCCCCGTGAAAGCGTGGTCAACGACACCCGCCCATACACGCGGCTGTTCTATCGCGACGAGTACGTCTACGACGTGTTGGAGGCCGGTGTCCGCCACACCTTCGATACGAGCAAGCCGCGGCGCATTCGCGATGCACTGGTAGCCGCCGGGGTGGCACTGCCGGCGGACTTCGTTGCGCCGGCCGCGGTGGCCGAAGATGAACTGCGGCTGGTTCACACCGCCGACTACCTCGCCGAGATCCGGCGGCCGCAGGTGCTGGCGCGCCTGCTGTTTCTCGATCCCGCGCACCCGTGGGACGAGCGCCTGCTACACCCGTTCTTGTTTGCCGCCGGCGGCACCGTCGCCGCTGCCCGCTGGGCCGCCACGCAACGCGGGATCGGCGTCAATCTCGGTGGCGGCTTCCATCACGCGCAAGTGGACAAGGCGGAGGGGTTTTGCGCCATTGCCGACGTGGCGATTGCCATTCGGCTGTTGCAGCGCAGTCACCAGGTGCGGCGCGTGTTGATTGTCGATCTCGACTACCACCACGGCAACGGCAACGCCGAGATCTTCTCGCGCGACGAGGAGGTGTTCACGTTCTCGTTACACGCCGGCAACTGGTGCTGGATCGCCAAGCGCTACAACCGCGACGTTGAGCTGCCGGAGCGGACCTCGGACGCCGCCTACCTCGAGGCGCTGCAGGCACACCTGCCGGAAATCGTGCGCGAGTTCCAGCCTGATTTCGCCGTCTACATCGCCGGTAGCGATCCTTTCATCGAGGATGAACTCGGCGATTTCGCAGTCAGCGAGGCGGGCATGCTGGTGCGCGACCAGCTCGTCACCAACCAGCTGTGGGGCCGGGGCATCGCGATGGTGGTAGTGACCGCGGGCGGGTACGGCGAAAGCAGTTGGCGCATCCACTTCAACTATTTCCGCTGGCTACTGAGCGGCGCTGTGCAGTGATGGACAAGGTGCTCGGACACTTCGACGCGCCGGCGATTCGCGCCCTGCTCGACGAGGCGGGGGTATTGGCCGCTTTGGCCGAACGAGGCTTTGGCGGCCTGGACGTGGACATCGAGAGCGGCGGCCGGGCGCTGCCGCACATCGTCGTGTGGGGTGAGAAGATCGGCCAGCGCTGCGTACTGCTCGATGCTTGCGTCGGCGAGGCGGTGGTGCGGCCGAGCTTCTTTGCGCGCGCCGGCTACCAGATGGAGCGGCCGATGGAACTCGCCGTTGTCCACTGGGTGCGCGAGGAGGACCCGACGGCGGCATTCGTGCCCGACCGGCCGCCGTTGCCACTGCAGCGTCATCCCGGCTTGGGGGTACTGCGGCGGGCTTTTCGCGTCCTGGTGCGGATGGCCAACGACCTGCATAAGGACGGCGTCGCCAACGTCCCCAAGTTCTTCCATGATGCCGTGATCTTTCTGCACTCGCGGATGTTCCTGTTCCTCGATGGCGGCGAGCAGGGCCGCTTCGAGGCCTTGCAGCGCGACCTGCGGCCGCTGGCGCTGGGCGACGCCTCGGTGGCGTTGGCGGGGCGCTGCGTGCGCGACGGGTTCGGGGGCCTGGTAGAGTGGATGCCCGGTTATCAGGTCTTTCCGCTGTCGGCGCCGCTGACCGCGTATTTCCATTCGGGCCGGTACGCCGCCGAGGTGGCGGAGGCGTTGCACGCCGAGCGCTTTAGCTACGACGGCGTCGCGGTGGCGCGTATCTGTGCCGCGCTGCGGGCTCCGCCGGCCGCGTTGGTGGCCTGAAGCCGATCATGATGCGGCAAAGAACGAGGCGAAGAAGCGATCGAGGCTGCGTTGGGCAGCCTGCATCATCCGTTGCATCGCGAGCAGCCTGACCAGCGCGCTCGGATGGCGCGTCAGGTAGGCAGCCAAGGCTAGCGGTCTGACCGCGCCGGTGTCGGGGGCGATGAAGGCGGCGGCCGAGTCGACGTCGGAGTCGGCGGCGTCGAGGATCGCACGCACGGAGACGAAGGCGATGCCGGCGGCAGCCGCAGCAGCGGCGATGGCCGCGCCTTCCATCTCGACCGCCACCGCGCCGCTGTGCGCCGCTGCCTGCTTGGCTGCAACGGTGGCGAGTGCATACGGGCTGCACAGCACGGGCGCAAGAATGGGGCGCAGCGCGGCGCGCTCGGCCGCCTGTCGGGCGGCGGCGCCGGCCTCGCCATCGGCGGCGAATTGCCCACGGTCGCCAATCACGGAAGTAGCGATGACCACGTCGCCCGGGCGCAGCGCGGGCGACAGCGCGCCGGCGCAGCCGGTTGACAAGAAGAGATCGAACGCTGCCGCCGCCGCCGTTGCTTGTGCCGCCGCCGCGGCCCGTTCGATCCCGATTCCGGTCTTGATCACCCACAGCTCGCGCTCAGCCGTGCCCGCACGCCAGGTAGGGAAAGTCCCCAGGCGGCCACGACTGACGCGACGAAGGTGCTTCAGTACAGGCTGACACTCCCAGCGCAAGGCGGCGAAAACGGCGATGCGTTGCACCACGTTTGCGTAGATTGCCTGAGCGCCCGAGTCAATCGCGACCGGCGCACGGCATGGAACGTCGGCCCGAAAGACCGGCTTGCGCACTCAGCCGGCGCATGTTACTGCAAGATCGATTCAGCCATCCGGTACGCGCCCTTAGCTCAGCTGGATAGAGCGTCTGACTACGAATCAGAAGGTCGGCTGTTCAAGTCAGCCAGGGCGCGCTCTTCTTTCCCCCACTCAGGCGGCGCGGCCTCGTTGAACGGCGCCGCGCATGGTCTTGTCGGCCCCCGGAGCCGTACGGCTGGATCACGTCCCGGATCGCCAGCAGAGCCAGATGTCAGGCCGGCTCTCCAGCTGTCGCCCGGGGGGTGCGCGACAAATTTGTGGGTAACGTGGTTCGGTGTTCTGGCCGTCATTCCCCTTCAAGGACGTGCCAACGGGTCCGACATTGTGGTGACCTCACAGCTGGCAACGCGGGTGTGGCAGCATGAGAGCAAGGTAGTGGAGGGTTTTTCGGCCAAGTACGGCGTTGACAAGCTGGTCTACTACGAAGCGCACGGCTGCGCAGAGACCGCAATCGTGCGGGAGAAGCAGCTGAAGAAGCG
>JACQVA010000059.1 GCA_016210005.1 Deltaproteobacteria bacterium
CACATACTCACGCCCGGGCGCTACGTCGGCGCCGAGGCGCAGGAAGACGATGGCGAGCCGTTCGAGGAGAAGATGAGGCGCCTCACCGCGACGCTGCGCGAGCAGCAGGCCGAGGCTGCGAAGCTCGATGCCGCCATTGCCGCCAACCTGAAGGAGCTTGGGTATGGCGGGTAGGAAACCGAAAAGCGCGGCCGTCGGCCGGTCCGACTTCGCGGCCTTGCTCGCCGATGTGAAGGGCCGCATCCAGGCTGCCCAGACGCGGGCGGTGCTCGCGGTCAACGCCGAACTCGTCCGCCTCTACTGGGACATCGGGCGGATCATCGCCGATCGGCAGCGTCGTGAAGGATGGGGTGCGGCGGTGATACCGCGCCTGGCCAAGGAGCTGAAGAACGAGTTGCCGGAACTGAAAGGCTTCTCCGAACGAAACATCGACCGGATGATCGCCTTCTACCGAGCGTACCCCGATCCTGCCAGGTTTTCGCCACCGGCGGTGGCGAAATTGCTGCCACAGGAAGAAGTGCCACAAGTGGTGGCGAAATCGTCCACTCAGATTGTGCAAGGAGCGCCTGCACAAATGCCGGACGCGCTCCTGTGGTCCGTGCCCTGGGCGCACCATGTCGTCTTGATGGAGAAGGTGAAGGATCTCGCTGTTCGCCGCTGGTACATGGCGCAGACGCTCGCCAATGGCTGGAGCCGCAACGTCCTCGCCCTGCAGATCGATGCCCGTGCCCACGCCCGGCACGGTAAGGTCGTCTCCAACTTCGCCGTCATGCTGCCCGCGCCGCAGTCGGATCTGGCCCAGCAGACACTCAAGGATCCCTACATCTTCGACTTCCTCACCCTCACCGAGCCATTCCAGGAGCGCGAGCTCGAAACTGAACTCGTCCGTCATCTAGAGAAGTTCCTGCTGGAACTCGGCCGAGGCTTCGCCTTCGTCGGCCGGCAGGTGGCGCTCGAAGTCGGCGATCAGGACTTCTTCGTCGATCTGCTCTTCTACCACTTGAAGCTACGCTGCTACGTCGTCGTCGAGCTCAAGGCCGTCCCGTTCGATCCCGTGTTCGTAGGCCAAATCAACATTTATCTGTCGGCGGCCGACGATCTCCTACGCCACCCCGACGACAAGCCGACCATCGGTCTGCTGCTCTGCCGTTCGAAGAACAAGTACGTCGTCGAGTACGCGCTGCGGCATCTCAAACGCCCCATCGGCGTCGCAGGGTGGGAGACGAAGCTCGTGGAGAAACTTCCCAAGGCGCTGAAGGGGAGCTTGCCCACGGTGGAGGAGATCGAAGCGGAACTGGCTGCCACACGCGAGCCCAAGAAACCCCACCGCACCAGGAAGGACGGCGGAAGATGAAGCAGCTCAGCGCGACGCTGCGCGAGCGCATGGGGGAGGCCCGCAAGGTCGACGCTGCCATCGAGGCCAACCTGAGGGAGCTTGGGTATGGCGGGTGAGTGGAACGAAGCCCCGCTTTCAGACCTCGCAGAGCTTTCTGGAGGTTTCGCGTTCAAGAGTGGGGACTACGCGCTCTCGGGGCGTTTCGTCCTTCGGACACTCAACATTGCCGACGATTGCAGCATCAATCGAAATGATGCGGTCTACATACCCGAGGACCTTTGTCCGGCGTACAGTCGTTTTGAATTGAAGCCAGACGACACCCTATTCGTCATGGTTGGCGCGACGCTCGGAAAAGTCGGATTCGTTCGAGGAAAGGACCTGCCAGCGTTACTCAATCAGAATATGTGGCTCATTCGGGCGAGGCCGGAGAAGGCGTGCGCCCGCTTTGTGCACTACGCGTTTCGTCATGCAGTGAAGGAGAGCCTCGGTTGGGCTTCGGGCAGCGCGCGTGATTTCGTTCGGAGAGATGACTATCGAAACTTGAAGATTCCGGCGCCACCACTCCCCGAGCAACGGGCCATCGCCCACATCCTCGGCACGCTGGACGACAAGATCGAGCTGAACCGGCGGATGAACGAGACGTTGGAGGGGATGGCGCGGGCGCTCTTCCAGTCGTGGTTCGTGGACTTCGACCCCGTCCGTGCCAAGCTGGCGGGCCGCGATCCCGGCCTGCCCAAGGAGATCGCCGACCTCTTTCCCGACCGCTTCGAGGACTCCGAGCTGGGCGAGATACCGAAGGGATGGAGGGTGGAGCGACTCAGTGCTGCGATGACGTTTCGGGGCGGGTCACAGCCGCCTTCGAGCGAGTTCGTCTCGGAACCGCGAGAGGGTTACGTACGACTCGTACAGATTCGCGACTTCTATTCCGATAGCCACTTGACCTACGTCCCCGACTCTCCGAGGCTGCGTAAGTTCACGACCGACGATGTCATGATCGCGCGTTACGGATCGTCGGGAAACACCGAGAAATCAAGCGACTCACTGGCGCGAGTGTGCCGTGGCTTATCCGGCGCATACAATGTCGCGCTCGTGAAGATGGTCCCGAATCGTCCGTGGCGTGAATTCCTGAACTACTTCCTGCGCTCGTCTGCGTTTCAATCCGCCATCAAGGGCATGGGCGCTCGCAGCGTGCAGTCTGGCTTCAGGAAGGAAGACCTTGACGTGATTCCGATCGCCACAGGTTCTGCGCAGATCCATGCTGCGTTTGAGCGATTTGCCGATCTTGTGTGGCGTCGTACCTATGCGATTGTGAACGGATGAGCAATCCCGCACTCTCGCCGCCCTGCGCGACACGTTGCTTCAAAAACTCATCTCCGGCGAGCTGCGGATCAAGGATGCGGAGGGTGGGGGCCACCCTCGCGCGTGATGGATGAGGCATCGGCATGATCGCACTTCACCAAACTATCGGTCGTTGACCGGGCGGACTTGCCAGCGGATGGACTTGCGTGCCCTGTGCTGGGAATATGCGTCAGTGGCCAAAGGAGTGACGTGATGGCAGCCAAACAAGCCAGTGCACAAACAAAGCCGCATGAAGATCCGGCGCGTATCGAGTACCTGCGCGTTGAGAACTATCGCGCGCTCAGGAACGTTGAACTCAAGGACATCACGCCGCTCAGCGTGCTGCTCGGTCCGAACGGCAGCGGGAAGTCGACCGTGTTTGATGTCTTCAACTTCCTCTCGGAGTGTTTCCAGTTTGGGCTGCGACACGCTTGGGATCGGCGGGGCCGCGCCAAGGAACTCAAGACCCGCGGACAGACTGGCCCCGTAGTGATCCAACTAAAATACCGGGAACGACCTGGTTCGCCCCTCATTACATACCATCTCGCTGTCGATGAGGAAGCCGGTAAGGTGCTTGTTGCAGAGGAGTGGCTGTCGTGGCGGCGCGGTAGGCAAGTCGGCCGACCGTTCAAGTTTCTCGATTATCGTAGAGGTCACGGTTCCGCCATCAGCGGGGAAGAGCCGGACAAGAGCGATCGAAGAGTCGACACGCCGTTGCGATCTCCTGATCTGATTGCCGTCAACACTCTCGGGCAGTTTGCCGAGCACCCCCGTGTTGCTGCGCTACGCGAGTTCATCACTGATTGGTATGTCTCCTACCTCTCTATCGACGACACGCGAGGACAACCGGAGGCTGGCCCGCAGGAGCGATTGAGCAAGACCGGCGATAACCTTCCCAACGTGATCCAGTATCTCAAAGAGCAACATCCGGCTCGGCTCGATCACATGTTTGAAGTGCTCCGCCGTCGTGTCCCCCGACTGGAGAGAGTTGTGGCGGACCCTATGCCCGACGGGCGCCTGCTTCTCCAAATCAAGGACGCTCCGTTCGACCGGCCGGTGCTGTCGCGCTTCGCATCCGACGGTACTTTGAAGATGCTCGCCTACCTGATCGTGCTCTACGATCCCGAGCCCCCGCAGTTTATCGGTGTTGAGGAACCTGAGAACTTCCTCCACCCCCGACTCCTGCCTGAACTCGCCGAGGAGTGCCGGGCCGCGACGGAGCGTTCGCAGCTTCTCGTCACGACGCACTCCCCTTTCTTCTTGAACGGTATCCGACCGGAAGAAGTGCGCGTGCTCTACCGTGATGAAGAGGGCTATTCACAGGCGGTGCGGGCCTCGGAGATTCACGGCATTCGTGAGTTCGTGGATGCCGGTGCTTCCCTTGGGCATCTATGGCTCGAAGGCCGGCTCGGGGTTGGAGATCCACTTGTGAACGCGGGCGCCCCAATGAAGAAGGGACGCGCCCGATGAGCGTTGATCACGTCGAAGTCATCGTCGAGGAGCCTTCGACGGAAGTGGCCCTACGCCTGCTTTTGCCAAGGCTGCTCGGTGGCACCTCGTTCCAAGTGTATTCACACCAATGCAAGGATGAACTCCTGCAAAGGCTGCCCGATCGACTCCGTGGGTATGCAAACTGGCTTCCGAAAACTTGGCGGATTGTGGTCATCGTCGATCGGGACGACGATGAATGCGACGATCTCAAGGCGAGACTCGAGCGGATGGCGTCCACGGCTGGCCTCACCACACGCACGAAGGCCGCTGGAAGACCGTACGCGGTGGCCAACCGGCTCGCGATCGAGGAGCTGGAAGCGTGGTACTTCGGAGATTGGGAGGCTGTACGGGCCGCGTACCCACGCGTCGCCGCCACGATTCCCTCGCAGGCGAAGTACCGGGATCCGGACGCAATTGCTGGTGGCACGTGGGAAGCCTTTGAACGTCTGCTGCAGAAGATCGGTTACTTCACAACGGGCCTACGAAAGATCGAGGCAGCGCGGGCGATTACACCGCACATGGAACCCGCCAGGAATAGATCGCGGAGTTTCCAAACTCTGCGTACCGCCCTGCTCGAGATGGTCTAACCATGGCGGAGCGTGAACCGCTGATCCCGAAGCATGGGGGCTACCGCAAGCTCAAGAGCTTCCAGGTGGCGCAGCTGGTCTATGACGTCACGGTGCGCTTTTGCGATCGCTACATCTCTCGCCGCAGCCGCACCCACGACCAGATGGTGCAGGCGGCCCGTTCCGGAGTGCAGAACATCGCCGAGGGCAGCCAGGCGAGCGGTACCTCGAAGAAGACGGAGCTGAAGCTGACCAATGTGGCGCGCGCCAGCCTGGAGGAACTGCGGCTCGACTACGAAGACTTTTTGCGGCAGCGGGGGCTGCCCCAGTGGCCGCCGGATCACCCAGCGCTGGTCCGCTTCAAGGCGAGGCGTTGCACCACAGTAGAGGAAGTGCGCCGTGTCCTTCCGGTGAGCATGCATAGCTCGATTTTCCCGGGGCGATCGGTTGCGACCGGGCCACCGAGACGGAGCGACGGATCAGCGGGGTGGGAACCGGCTGCGCCGCCACCGGTCAGCGCGG
>JACQVA010000060.1 GCA_016210005.1 Deltaproteobacteria bacterium
GGCCGGCACCGGCCGCTGCGGCTGGTCAGGCGATGGCGGCGCGGCGACGGCGGCGGAGCTCAACGGGCCGCTGATGTTGGGGTTCGACCCGGCCGGGCAGCTCTACGTATCCGAGCAATACGTCCCGCGGGTGCGCGCGATCGACCTCGGCACAGGGATCATCACCACCGCGGCCGGCACCGGCATCTCGGGCTCCAGCGGCGACGGCGGCCCGGCCACCCTGGCCCGCCTCACCGGCCCGAGCGGCTTGCTCGTCGATCCCGACCAGCTCGCACTTCAGATCGCCGACTCCGGCGCCGATAACGTCCGCCGGGTGCAGCTCGGCGAATCCTCGGGTGGAAGCACGCCGACTCCAACCCCCACGCCAACCGCAACGTGGACGCCCGTGATCGCGGCCACCGCCACCCTCACCAAGACGCCATCCAGGACGCCATCCAGCACTCCAACCAAGACCGCAAGTTACACACCTAGCCCGACCGCCACATCGACTGCGACCCGAACCGCAAGTGCAACACCGACACCGACGCTCACCAAGTCTCCGAGCGACACCCCAACGCTGACCTCAACACGGACCGCCACCGGAACCCCCTCGCTGACACCCACCCGCACCAGCACCGCAACGCCGACTCAAACCCCAACTGCCACCCGCACGCGCGCGCCCTCGAAGACACCAACCGCAACCAGCACCAGAACGCCTAGCTCGACCAGAACCCCGACACCTACCCCGACGCTGACCTTCACCGCCATCCCGACCAACACGAAGACGCGAACCCCTACCCGCACCGCGACCCGCACCCCCAGTGGCACCGCGACCTCCAGCCCAACACGCACCCCGACTCGCACGCGGGTGCCGACCAAGACCCCTACCCGCACCGCGACCCGCACCCCCAGTAGCACCGCGACCTCCAGCCCAACGCGCACCCCAACCCGCACGCTGGTGCCGACCAAGACCCCTACCCGCACTCCGACCCGCACCGCGAGCCGCACCCGAACTTCCACCCCAACTCAGACTGCAACCCGTACCGCCACACTAACCCCCACCGTGGCCGGGTCGGGCAGCAACCCAACCTCAACGCGCACCCTCGTCCCCACAAAGACCGCCACGCACACCCCAACTCACACCAAGACTCGCACTCCGAGCCCCACCCGCACCTCGACTTCCACGCGCATACCGACCCGGACGCCGACGCTGACCCCAACCCGGACGCCGACGCTGACTCCGACCGTCACCCGCACCTCGACCGCGACGCGCACGCCGACTAAAACACCGACAATGACCCCGACTCGGACACCGACCCGCACCGCCACCTTCAGCCCGACTCGCACGGCGACTCGTACGCCCACCGCTTGAACCGCCTGGCCGGCCCACGTGCATCAGTGCGCGTCATCGCTGCATAAGCGCCCCCGGGGCCGCTTGCCGTCTCTCTTCGTTTCCGCCTAGCGCGGCTGACGCCCGCAACCCAAAGCTCGACAGGGGTATTCCGTCATGCCCGCAATCCCTAAGCGGGCATCCAGGGGCGGTGAGGCTCCGGATGGATTCCCGCCTTCGCGGGAATGACGGAGGGAAATCTGCGCGCGACGCCAAGACTTTCGGCCATAGTAGCTCAGATAGCCATGTGCTAGGATTTTCGCCGTCATGCGGTACTACCCGATGTTCCTGCGCATAGAGGGCCGCCCCTGCTTGGTTATCGGCGGCGGAGAGGTTGCGGAACGTAAAGTATTATCGCTCTTGAAAGCGGACGCGCGGGTCACCGTGATCAGCCCGGCGCTCACCCCGACACTCGCCGCGCTGGCGGATCGCAGGCAGATCGTTCATCACGCCCGGCGCTATCGCCCCGAGGACCTAGACGGCGCGTGGATCGCGTTCGCCGCCACCAACGACGAGGCGGTTCATGCCGGCATCGGTCGCGACGCCGAACGCGCGGGCGTACCGCTCAACGTTGTCGATCGCCCGCGGCTGTGCACATTCATCGTGCCGTCGGTGATTGAACGGGGCGAGCTGACGGTGGCGATTTCAACCGGCGGCGCCAGCCCAGCTTTCGCGCGCCGCCTGCGCGAGGAACTGGAGCAGCTACTCGGCCCCGAATATGCCCAGGCGCTGGCAATCCTACGCGCGGTCCGGCGCCAGCTGCAGTCGGAGGCGCGACCGCAACCGGAACGCCAAGCGATCCTGACCGCTCTGGCGCGCTCGGGGATCGTTGATTTGTTGCGCACACAGCAGTCAGCCGCCATCGATCGGCTCCTGCGTACCACGGTTGGCGACGGCACCTCGGTGGCCAGCCTGAGAGTGAACCTGGCTTGAGCTATGGAACTTATACTGCTCCCGTTGGTGCTCGCGCTCTATCTCGCCGCCACCGTCGGCTTCGTCACCCACCTGCTCACGGGGCGGGAGCAACTCCGCCGCCTGGCCCTGTGGGTACTGGCCGCGGCCTTCGCGCTCGATGCCGCGGCCATCGTCGCCCGCTCGCTGGCCTCAGGCGCGCCGGCCATCACTTCCTTCCACGATCAGCTCTCGCTCTTCGCTTGGCTCACTGTCGGGATCTACCTGTGGCTGCAGCGGCGCTATCCGCTGACGGTGCTGGGCTCACTGGTCAGCCCGATGGCCTTCCTGTTCGTGTTGTCCGCCTATGTGTTCTACTCCGGCAATCGCGACTTCACCCGCAGCCCAAACAATCTGTGGTTGCCCGCGCACATCGCGCCGGCATTCCTCGGCTACGCCATTCTCGCGGTCGCGTTCTGCATCAGCCTGGCCTACTTGCTCCAGGAGCAGCAGCTCAAAGCCAAGCGCAAGAGCGGCCTGCGCCAGCGCCTGCCCTCGCTGGAGACCCTGGATGAACTCAACTTCCGCTTCGTGACCTGGGGCTTCGCCCTGTTCACGATCGGCATCATCACCGGCTCGGCCTTGGCCAAGCAGCGCTGGGGCGCCTTCTGGTCATGGGAGCCGGTGCAGCTGTGGTCGCTGGTTACTTGGTTGCTGTACGCTATCCTTTTGCATACCCGGCTGACCGGGTGGCGCGGCCGGCGCGCCGCCACCCTGACGATCGTCGGCTTCGCGCTGCTGGTGGTGTCGTTCCTGAGCGTCAACCTGCTCTCCGCCGGCCGTCACAGCGCAGTAGGATGAGCGCAGACATCGTCATTGTCGGTGTCAACCACCGCACCGCGCCGGTGGATGTGCGCGAGCAGCTCGCCCTCGCCAACGGCAAGCTCGACGACGCTTATCGCGACCTCATCGACCCCGGCCCGCTACAGGAAGCGGTGGTGGTATCGACCTGCAACCGGGTCGAAGTGGTGGCTTACGCTGACGACCCGCAGGCGGCAGCGGAACGAATCGTCGATTTCCTGGCAACACAGAACGGACTGCCGCGCGAGCGCTTCGACGCGCACCTCTATCGCTACCGTGGCCGCGAGGCGGTGCAGCACCTTTTTCGGGTGGCCGCCAGCCTCGACTCGATGGTGATCGGCGAGCCGCAGATTCTCGGCCAGCTCAAGGAGTTCTATGCCCGAGCAGCCACCGTCGGCGCGGTGCGCACGGTGTTACATCGCTGCTTTCACAAGTCCTTCTCCGTGGCCAAGCGCATCCGCACCGAGACCGGCATCGCCGCCAAGGCCGTCTCCGTCAGCTCGGCCGCGGTCGAGTTGGCGCGTAACATCTTCGATCGCCTGGAAGACAAGACCGCCATGTTGATCGGCGCCGGCGAAATGAGCGAGCTGGCCGCCCGCCACCTGCTCGCCAGCGGCATCGGCACCATGATCGTCACCAACCGCACCTTCGACCGCGCCGTCGAACTGGCGCGCGAGTTTCGCGGCACCCCGGTGCCTTACGAGCACTTCCCGCGCTACTTACCCATGGCCGACATCGTCATCGGCTCGACCGCCGCCCCCACCCACGTGCTCACGCCGGCGCTGATCAACGAGGCGTTGCACGAACGCAAGCAGCGCCCGATGTTCTTGGTCGACGTCAGTGTACCGCGCGCCTTCGATCCGGCGATCAACAAGATCGACAACGTCTACCTTTACGACATCGACGACCTGGCGGACGTGAGCGAGGACAATCTCGCCGAGCGCCAGCGCGAAGCCGCCAAGGCCGAGTTGATCGTCGAAGCCGAGGTCAACAGCTTCTGGCACTGGCTGAGCGGACTCGATGTAGTGCCGACCATCGTTGCCCTGCGCGAGAAGGTCGAAACCATCCGCCGCCGTGAACTCGACAAGACCTTCAGCACCATGAAAGATCTATCGCCGCGCCAGCGCGAGGGCCTCGAGGCCCTTACCGCCGCCATCGTCAACAAGATCCTGCACGCACCCATCAAGCACCTCAAACGCCACGACCCCCAGTCCGAGAGCTTCGTCATCGACGCCGCCCGCCAGCTCTTCGACCTGGAAGAACCCGAGGACAAAGAAAGCAAGTGACCACCACGATTCGGATCGGCACCCGCGGCAGTGCTCTGGCGCTGGCGCAAGCCCGTTGGACTCAGCAACAACTGCAACGCCTCCTGCCCGGCCGGCCGGCTGAGTTGGTGATCATCACTACCTCGGGCGACCGCTTCGTCGATCGCCCGCTCTCGGCCATCGGCGGCAAGGGTCTGTTCGTCAAGGAAATCGAAGAGGCACTGGCCGCCGGCCGCATCGACTGCGCGGTCCACTCGATGAAGGACTTGCCCGCCGAGCTGGCGCCGGGCTTGGCACTGGCCGCCGTGCCCGAACGCGTCGATCCGCGCGATGTCTTGCTCTGCCGTGGCGGCCACAACCTGGCGGCACTGCCCGCCGGCGCGCGGCTTGGCACCAGCAGCTTACGCCGGATGGCGCTGGTGCACGCGCTCCGCCCGGGGCTCGATCTGCTGCCGCTGCGCGGCAACGTCGATACCCGGTTACGAAAGCTGGACGCCGGCGAGCTCGACGCCATCATCATTGCCGCCGCCGGCTTGCACCGGCTCGGCCTCACGCGCCCGGCGGCCCAACCGCTCGACCCCGCCGAGTTCCTCCCCGCCATCGGCCAAGGGGCGCTGGCGATTGAAACCCGCTGTGATGACGTGGCGTTGGTTTCCGCCCTCGAGCACGCGCCCACACGTATCACCACCGCGGCCGAGCGCGCCTTCTTGATTCGCGTCGGCGGCAGCTGCCGCACGCCGCTGGCCGCCCACGCCACGCTCGCCGGCGCGCGGTTGGAGTTGCGCGCCTTGATCGCCAGCCCCGATGGCCGGCAAGTCATTCGCGGCCAGCGCAGCGGCGCCGCCACGGAGGCCGCCGCGCTCGGCGGTGCCCTCGCCGAAGAGCTGCTCGGCCGCGGCGGTGAAGCCATCTTGCGCGCACTGACCGCCTGGTGATGAATCCCGCCGGCCCAGCCACGCCCGCAGGCATCGTCTACCTCGTCGGCGCCGGCCCGGGTGACCCGGGGTTGCTCACGCTCAAGGGCCGGCGCTGTCTCGAATGTGCCGACGTGGTCTTCTACGACTACCTCGCCAACCCGTGCCTGCTGGACTACGCTCCGGCGGCGGCTGAGCGCATCCTTGTCGGCAAGCACGGCGATGGGTTCAAGTTCGAGCAGAACGAATTGAACCGGATGCTCATCGAGCACGCCCGCGCCGGCCGCACCGTGGTGCGCCTGAAGGGCGGCGATCCGTTCCTGTTCGGGCGCGGCGGCGAAGAAGCCGAGGCGCTGGCGGGCGCCGCTGTCGCATTCGAGGTCGTCCCCGGCATCAGCGCCGCGCTGGCGGTACCGGCCTATTCCGGTATTCCGCTCACTCACCGTGATTTCGCCTCTGCGGTGACGATCCTCACCGGCTACGAATACCCGGACAAGTCCGAGCCCGCCGTGCACTGGGACGTAGTTGCCCGCCGCGGCGGCACGCTGGTCTTCCTGATGACCACGCGCCAGCTGGCGGCCAACATGGAAAAGCTGGCCGCTGCGGGCATGGACCCGGCCACGCCGGTGGCGGTGATCCGCTGGGGCACCCGCGCTGAGCACGAAACCATCGCCGGCACCGTCGGCACCATTGCGGCGCTGGTGGCCGAGCGAGGGCTGCAACCGCCGGCATTGGCCGTCGTCGGTGACGTGGTACGCCTGCACCAGCGCCTCAACTGGTACGAGCGCAAGCCCTTGTTCGGCCGCCGCATCGTGGTCACGCGGCCGCGGGCGCAGGCCACCAGCTTCATCGAAACGCTGAGCGCAGCCGGGGCCGAGGTCATCCCTTGCCCGACCATCGAGATCGTAGCGCCGGCGTCGTCGCAGCCGCTGGACGCCGCCATCGCCGGCGTCCAGGCCTTCGACTGGCTGGTGTTCACCAGCGTCAACGGCGTTGAGAAGTTCTTTGAGCGGCTGCGCCAGCTCGAACGTGATGTACGCGTGTTGCACCGAGCCCGGCTGGCCGCCGTCGGCCCGCAGACAGCGCAGGCACTGGCTGAACGCGGCCTGCGGGTCGATGTCATGCCGGAGGAATTCCGCGCCGAAGGTGTGGCCGAGGCGATGCAGGCCGCCGGCGTTAGCGGCCAGCGCGTCCTCTTGCCGCGCGCCGCCGGCGCCCGCGAGATTCTGCCCGTGATGTTGCGCGCGGCCGGGGCCGTGGTCGAGGAGGTGGCCAGCTACGACACTGTGCGCCCGAACCTCGACGTCACCGAATTGCGGCGGCAGCTCACCGGTGGCGCGGTGGACCTGGTGACCTTCACCAGCTCGAGCACGGTGCGCAACTTCCTCGAGCTGCTGGGCGGCGACGCGGTCGCGCTGCTTGCTCGTGCGGCGATCGGTTGCATCGGCCCCATCACCGCCGATACCGCTCGCGAGCTCGGCTTGCACGTCAGCATCCAACCGTCCGCCTACACCATCGCCGCCTTCACCCGCGCGATCATTGCCCACTTTGCCGCCACGCCGCGGCGCTCACGAGGCCCCGCCGCGACCACCGACATGGAGTGACGCCATGGAATATCCCACCCTGCGCCTGCGCCGGCTGCGCAAAACCGAGACCTTGCGCCGCATGACGCGGGAAACCCGGCTCAGCGTTGACCAGCTCATCATGCCGCTGTTCGTCGTGCCGGGCCGCAACCTCAGCCGCCCGGTCAGCAGCATGCCGGGGGTGGCCCAGCTCTCCGCCGACCGCGCCGTCGAGGAGTGCAAAGCCATCAGTGACCTCGGCATACCGGCAGTGATCCTGTTCGGCATCCCCGACAACAAGGACAGCATCGGCTCGTCCGCCTACCGTGACGACGGCGTGGTGCAGCAGGCGTTGCGCGCGATCAAGCGGGCGGTGCCTGGCCTGGTGCTGATCACCGACGTCTGCCTGTGCGAGTACACCGATCACGGCCACTGCGGGGTGATCGCCGCGGGCGAAGTCGACAACGACGCCACCAACGATCTGCTGGCTAAAGAAGCTTTGTCACACGTGCGCGCGGGTGCCGACATGGTGGCGCCCTCCGACATGATGGACGGGCGCGTCAGCGCCATTCGCGACGCCCTCGACGAACAGGGCTGCGAGCACATTCCGATCATGGCCTACGCCGCCAAGTTTGCTTCGGCCTTCTACGGTCCGTTTCGCGAAGCCGCGCAGTCGGCGCCGCAGTTCGGCGACCGGCGCTCGTATCAGATGGACCCACCCAACGGCGACGAAGCCTTGCGCGAAGTCGAGCTGGACATCGGCGAGGGTGCCGACATCGTGATGGTGAAACCGGCGCTCGCCTACCTCGATCTCATTTGGCGCGTAAAGCAAGAGTTCGGTTATCCCACCGCCGCCTACAGCGTCAGCGGCGAGTACGCCATGATCAAAGCCGCTGCCCAGCAGGGCTGGCTCGACGAAGAGCGCGTGATGATGGAAACCCTCATCGCCATCCGCCGCGCCGGCGCCGATCTCATCCTCACCTACTTCGCCAAAGACGCCGCCCGCGTCCTGGCGCGCCGTTAAGAGCGACAAGGCGACAACCCCGCGGCGCGGTCAAACTGCGCCGCGGTTGCCGCCGGCTGCCTAAACGTAGTACGCGGACACGGGAGGACGAATCATGCACGAGCTGCTCGGGTTGACCCTGGTGGAATTGGCCGAAACGTTGCGAGCGCGCAAGGCGTCGCCGGTCGAGTTGATGGAGGCGGTACTGGCGCGTATCGGCGAGACCCACGCCGACTTGAACGCGGTGGTGGCCGTGCGCGACCGCGCGGCGTTGCTGCGCGACGCCCGCGCGGCGGAAGCTCGTATCCTGCGCCAAGATGCCCGCCCGTTGGAGGGCATCCCGCTCGGGGTCAAGGATCTCGAAGACGCCGAAGGGCTGGTGACTTCACACGGCTCGCTGCCGTTCCGCGACCACGTGGCCGCGCGCGACTCGACGCAAGTGGCGCGGCTGCGGGCGGCGGGGGCAATCGTCGTGGGCAAGACCAACGCACCCGAGTTCGGTTACACCGCGCTGACCAAGAATCTGGTCTACGGCGTGACCCGCTCGCCGTGGAACCTGGAGCGGACACCCGGCGGCTCCAGCGGCGGCTCGGCTGCGGCCATGGCCGCCGGCATCCTCCCCCTAGTCACGGCTAGTGATGGCGGTGGTTCGATTCGCATCCCCGCCAGCTTCACCGGCACCTTCGGTCTGAAAACCTCTTTCGGCCGCGTGCCGCGCGGCCCGTTCGTGCAGTGGGAATACGGCGACACCTCGGTCTACGGCCCGCTGACCAAGACCGTCGAGGATGGCGCGCTGTTCCTCGATCAGGTGGTGGGGCCGTCGCCGTGTGATCCCAACAGCTTGCCGCATCCGGGCGTTTCCTATCTGAACGCGGTCCGCACACCGCTAGCGAACCCGTTGCGCATCGGCTTTTCGCCGGATCTGGGCTATGCCGTGGTGCAATCCGACGTGGCGGAAGCGGTGGCGGAGTGCGTTGCGGTGTTCGCGCAACTCGGCCACCGCCTCGAACCGATAGCCGGAGGTCCGCCGCAGCTGGGGCGGGAGTGGGGTGTGACCGGGGCATTCGAGCTGGCCGCACGACTGCACGACCAGTTGCCGGAGCACGAGGGCGATTTCGGGCGCAGCTTCATCACCGCCGTCAAGATCGGCGCGCAGATGACCCCCGAGGCCTGGGGCAAAGCGGCGCAACTGCGCATTCAACTCAATCAATGGTGCGCCGAGATGTTCGACCGCTTCGACCTGCTGGTAACGCCGACCGTGCCCTACGACCCTCCGCCGGCGCGCGGCCCGTTTCCCGAGCAGACCGAGGGGCGGCCGCAGATCCTTGCCGGCGTCGCCTCGTTCACCATCCCCTTCAACCTCTCCTGGCACCCAGCCGCGACCGTGCGCGCCGGCCGGTCACGGGCCGGTCTGCCGATCGGAATGCAAATAGTCGGGCCGCGCCACCGCGATGATCTCGTGCTGCAAGCCGCCCGCGCCTTCGAGCGCGAACGCCCGTGGCACCCGCAGTGGCCGACGCGGTGGTGAGCCCTGGTCGATCTCGACGCGGGCCGGCCTCTCCTGTTACGGCTGCGCGGCCCGCGCCTTTTCGAGCATGGCCCGCGCTGCTTCGTCATCGGGGGCCAGCCGCACCACGGCTTCGTAGTGTTCAACGGCTTCGGCAAGCTTGCCCTGCTGGATCAGCCCCGCCGCCAACAGCTTGCGAGCATCGAGGTCGTTGGGACTGAGGCGAAGGACCGCGGCAAACTGTTGCGCCGCTAGTTCGGCCTGGCCGAGGCGCATGAGCACGGCTCCGAGGGTGACACGTAGTGCCGTCATCTCCGGTGCCAGCCGCACCGCGGCGGCGAGATGCTCGGCGGCCGGCTCCAGCTTTTCTTGGCGCGCCAGGGCTAAACCCAGGTGAAAGCGGGCGGTGACCAATGTGGGATCCAGCTCGACCGCCGCGCGATATCGGGCGATGGCCTCGTCCCAGATCTCTTGTGCTTCCAGTGCTTCGCCCCAGTTGTCGTGGATGTTGGCGTAAGTGGGTTCGAGCCGCGCGGCGATGGCGAACTGCGCCACGGCCTCGGCCAATCGCCCTTGCTCCTGGAAGACATTGCCGAGGCCGAACTGCGCCACCCAGGCCCGCGGGTTCTTCGTGAGGTTGTCGCGCCAGAGGGCTTCCTCGTCTTGAAAAGCGTACGTGCGCTGCCAGGTCAGTGCCCCCAACGCCAAGAGCACGATTGCACCTGCGAGCGCTTTGACATTGGCGTTGGCGATGCGTGCGGCGGCGGCCGCCGCCAGCGTCGTCAGACCGATGCTGGCCAAGTACTGGAAGTGATCGGCGACGTACGACAGCATCATGAAGGTAAAGTTCACGAACCCCAACACCGGCGCCAGCGTGAGGGCGAAGTACAACACTGCGACCAGAGCTGCGAGGCCGAACCGATGGCGCGCTTGCCACAGCACGGCCACAACGGCTAGCGCTGCCGCCACCGCCAGGTACTGTCCGGGATCACCGGCGTTGATCTGCCAGCGGGGATAGACGGCCATCAAGTTGACCGGCCACAGCAGCTTGAAGGCGTAGAACCACAACGCTTGCCCAGCCAGAAGCGCGCGATCCAGGTAGGAGAGGGTATGGCGAATATCGTCCGGCTCGCGCCATGCCGTCACCCACGCCAGCGCGCCGCCGATTATCAGGAACGGTATCACCTGCAGCAATCGCTCGCGCCAGCGCTGCGGCTCCCGCCACCAGGTGAACAGCAGCAGGATCAGCGGGAGTGTGCACGTCGCTGTTTTACTGAGCATCGCCGCGGTAAACAGCACCAGCGCGGCGGTGTAGTGCGGCCAAGCACGGCTCTCCGCGAAGCGCAGCCAGCGCAGCACTGCCAGCAGGTAGAACAGAGCCGAGAGCACGTCCTTCAACTCGGTGACCCAAGCGACCGACTCGACATGCACCGGGTGCAGCGCAAACAGCGCCGCGGCGAAGAACGGGGCCGGGACAACCAGCCGCCGCAACAGCGCCCACAGCAGCAGCGTATTAAGCGCGTGCAGCAGCACGTTGATGCAGTGATAACCGGCCGGGTTTACCCCCCACAACAGGTGTTGCAGCCAGAAGACGCTGAACGTCAGCGGATAGTATTGCGGCGTCTCGGCCGGCTCGAACCAGATCTGCCGCAAGCCGGCGAGCGACTTCAGCGCCGGGTTATCCCACACGTAGGCGCTGTCATCCCACACCCAGCCGGCGCCCGTCACCGGCAGGTAGGCGAGCACGACCATGCCTACCAGCAGCACCGCCGCGGGGCGCGGCCTGTCGGTCAGCGATACGATTGCACGCGCAGCAGCAACTGGGGCCGGCGGCGCGCCCCGGCGTGTTCGCGGGCGTGTCACGACGTCGGCTTCCTCGCGGCCCTCAAGGCCAGATCGGCTTCGCCAAGCAATTGCTCCCCCTCATTCTGACCTTCTCCCATCCGGGAGCTGATCCTGCCCGAGAAGTGTTCGCTGGACACGGTGACGTGAGATGTTAGGGTCCTTCAGCAAGCTTGGCAAAGACTTTGAAGAACTCGGCGATGTCGTCCATGCGTGGCAGCCCGATCCAGAGA
>JACQVA010000061.1 GCA_016210005.1 Deltaproteobacteria bacterium
GAGCCTGTAAGGGACCGGGCTATGAGACCGTGGTGGGTTCACCGAAACTGACCGCGGCAAGTTCGGCCAAACTGACCACAGCGAGATCGGCCAAACTGACCGCGGCTGGCTCGGGCAAACTGACCAATAAGGCCGCGGTTGTCAAGAAGACGCAGCGGTAGCGCCACGGGGGCGGGGGGCGCTCGCGGGAAGCAGACGCGGCGGGCACGCCGAGGGCGGTGAGCTGACTTCGTTCACAGCGGGTGCAGAAACTGTGGTCTGCGCCAAACACCTATTGAGGCTCTGTCGTCGAGAAGAAACCTTTTGCGTTCGGCGTCATGAATGACCAGTCTGCTCGGACGAGCATCGCGCAGTTCCTGGCGAAGTACACGCCGGAGATCGCGCAGTTCGCTGTTGCCGCACGCTCCAAGTTGGCAGCGCGGCGCTGCAAGGTGGCATGTGGCGCGCAGCATGCGCGCCCTGCCGGGTTGCGACCGGACGATGATGACCTAGCGTGAGGTGACGGAAAATGGGCGAGACGCCGCGGCGCGGTGCGCCAATCGAATTCTGGTTCGACTTTGCTTCGGGCTATGCTTATTTCGCTGCGCTCGAGATCGAGGCGCTCGCCGAGCGGTACGGCCGGACCGTCGTGTGGCGGCCCTTTACGCTCGGCGCTGCGTTCAAGATTACGGGCGCGCAAGGGCTGAGTCGCACGCCGCTCAAGCGAGACTATGCGCGTCGCGACTGGCAACGCCTCGCCCGGCTCAAGGGCGTTCCGTTCAGCCTGCCGGAAAATCATCCCAGAACGGGACTGCCGGCGATTCGCGCCTTCTATCACGTCGAGCGAAAGGACGCGCACGCCGCCGCGACGTTGGCAAAGCGCATAATCACCGGCTACTTCCAGAACGGCCTCGATACCGACGATCCCGACGCCATCGCCAGGGCTGCGGCGCCCCTAGGGATCGACCCGGATACGCTCTTGGCAGGTATCGCTGATCCCGCGGTGAAGACCATCGCGCGCCAGCACGGCGAGCAGGCGGTTGCGCGCGGCGTGTTCGGCTCACCCTGGATCTTCGCGGACGGTGAGCCTTTTTGGGGCAGTGATCGGCTGCCAATGGTCGAGCGGTGGCTCGACAGCCCATGGTAAGCCATGCCTGCGCGAAGCACGCTCAATCGTAGAAGCGACGCATGCCGCGATTCACTGCCGATGACGACATCCAGCACGAAATGGTATTCCGGCCGGGCCGCGATCTCGCCGGCTTTGAGGAAGATGTCCGGTGCTGCCTCACCATTGAGCCCGACTTCGTTCTCATCGTCGCCGTCATGCACTGCAGTCGCGAGCCTGGCTACTGGAAGCAGCGGCTCACTAAACCCTAACCCGGCGCTCGATTGGTGATGCATTCCTGAAGTGGGTCTGGGCCAACCAGGCGAATCCCAAGCGATGCAGGACTGTTCACCTCACACCGCGAGGGGCCGGAGACGACTTCGAGGAGTTTCCGGATAATCCGGACTTGGCCGAATTCGACCGCGCTGATCGGAAGTTCGCTGCGGTTGCACGATCGAGTCCTAGCAAACCTACTGTCCTTAACGCTGTCGACTCCGACTGGTGGATCTTCCCGGCACAACCTGCGAAACACAGCGTGCGCGTTCGACAGCTGTGTTCCGACCACGTGCGGAGAGGTTTGCGATCCCATGGCCATCACTAACACCCGCTACGCTCGGGTGCTCGACCCCGAGGGCAAGCCCCTCGGTGCGCGAAGCGCTGGCGCTCATCAACGAAACTCTCGACGAGACGCTGGCCGAGCAGGAGGGCGACTTCGACGCCGACAGCCGCTGGGCGCTCGTCTGGTTCGAGCAGTCGGGATTCGCCGAGGGTGAGTACGGCGTCGCCGAGACGCTCTCCAAGGCCAAGAACACCAGCGTCGCTGGCATGGTCGAGGCGGGCATCCTGGCCTCCAGCCGCGGCAAGGTGCGGCGGCTCCGCCCCGACGAGTTGCCCGCCGACTGGGACCCGGAGGGCGAGAAAAGAGGGAAGAGGAGTGAGAAACGAGTGGGCGCTCAACTCACTCCTCTCCACCTCACTCCTCCTGCCTGGTCCATCGTGCACCACTTGATCCGCTCGCTCGAAGCAGGCGGGGAGGGCGCGGCGGCGGAGCTGGTAACGAACCCCTCGCGGTCGATCTTGAGCGGCAGCGCACTCAGGCCGCCGCCGTCCTTCTCCGCACGCCCCAGAGTTTTCGACAAGCACACCATTCCATTGCTCCCAGACCAGAGTGAGCAGCGCCTGGCGTCAGTCCGCGCACCCGACGGGCGACGAATTCCGTAGGCTCCGGCGGGCGACAGTTTCGTGCGTAGCGGCGTACAATTCCGCACACTCGCATAGCATCAGCATCCCCTCGGGGCGCCGGCCGCCACTGGTAGCGGCCGTAAAGATTGCCGACAACACAGCTACTTAGGAATCCGTTCATAAAGCTGCGCTTGAAGCTGGCAGCGGACTGGCATTGCACATGCTCCAAACGTCGGGCGCGCGACGGAGGGGCCGGCATGGACGAGTGTGCTTCACTTTTGATCATCGACGATGAGCGAGGGCCCACCGAATCCCTGCGGATGATTTTCAAGCCCTCCTACAAGGTCTACACCGCCGCTCGCGCCGAGCAGGCGCTCACCATCTTGCGCACCACCCCGATCGACGTGGTCACGCTCGACCTGCGCATGCCGGGGATGCCCGGCATCGAGTTGCTCGAACAGATCAAGGCCTGCGATCCCGATATCGAAGTCATCATCGTGACCGGCTACGCCGCGCTGGACACGGCGCTGCGCGGGCTGCGCCATCGGGTCTTCGACTACGTGACCAAGCCCTTCGATGTACCGCACATCGCCGACCTGGTGCGCCGGGCAGTTGGCCGGCGCCGCTCCACGCTGCGCCTGCGCAACATGAAGGAGGATTTCCTCGCCAACCTCTCCCACGAACTGCGCACGCCTTTGAGCGCAATCATCGGCTACAGCGCCATCTTGGCCGAAGAGCTGCAAAGCATGGTCAACCTCGAACAGCGCGTCGCCCTCGAACGCATTCAGGCGAACTCGCAAGAGCTTCTCAACCTGATCGAGGGCGTGCTGCTGCTCAACGCCCTCGACGCCGGCGAGGTCCCCCTGATGGTGGAGCCCTTCGATGTCAGCGAAAGCGTCCAACGCATGACCCGCCGCTTCGAAGCCGTGGCTTTTGCCAAAGGCATCGCGCTCAACGTGGAACTCGACGCTCACGACCTGTGGGCATTGAGCGACGAGGAGAAAGTCGAGCGCGTGATCGAGGCGTTGTTGGACAACGCCTTGAAGTTCACCACCAGCGGCCACGTCTGCGTCGCCGTGCGCCATGCCTGCGTTCCGGAAGCGGTGGAGATCGAGGTGACCGACACCGGCATCGGCATGGAGCAAGAAGAGATCATCCATGCCCTCAGGGGGTTGGAACAAAGCGACGCTTCGTCGCGCCGGCGTTATCGCGGCCTCGGCCTCGGCTTGCGTCTGGCCACGAGGCTGGTGGAATTCATCGGCGGCGACCTGCACATCCGCAGCGAGGCCGGTCGCGGCACCCGCTGCACCGTTACCATCCCGGCCCGGCGCGCCAGCGGCCTGGCCCCGGAACAGCTGCACTGAGCACCCACATCGAACCATCGGAAGCCTGACATGTTTGCTTACCTACTATGCCGAGATTGCCGCGTGCTCCACCAGGTCTACGCGGCCCATGAACTAGCTGCGGGGGCGGAGGTCTTCGAGGCGGCAGCCATCGCTTACGGCCGATTTCTGCTCGACCATCGCCATCACGCTCTGGAGCAAGTGCGCCGGGAAAGCGTTGTGGCATACGACAACGGCCCACTGTGGGACCCGGGTCACGCCGCTTACTTCGAGGTCGGCGATGGCGAGCACAGCTTCACCGTCAGCCGCACGCGCGCCTCGATCGAAGAGGCGCGAGAGCTGCAACTCATCGACGGCAGCATCGAACAGGCGGCGGTGGAACTGAGCGTGGAGGGGAGCGCGCTGCGGCGTGCCCTGGACCACCACTTCTTCCCGTACGCCCTGCGGCTGGCGAAGCTCGACCACTTCGTGGAGGCCGCGCGCGCGGTGATCGCCACGCTGCCGAGCGACACGATCGAGCCCGTCTTTGACGATGCCAACGATCCGGCGCTCAGCATCGCGCGCCTGCCCGACCAGAGCTGTATTGCGCTATTGGAGCGCTGCCTGGGTGTATTCGATGCCTGGGAACTCCCGCGGGTCGCCGCCTTCATCAGCGCCAATCGCGACGAGTATGGAGCGCTCGCCCTGAACGTGCGCCGCCCGGTGACGCTGCGGCCAATGAACGGGCGCCGAGCCCGAGTCGTAACCCCGTAGCCGCCGGCTCACGATCCGAACAGCGCCAGGAATTCGCGCGCCTCGTGGTTGTCCGGGGCGTGCTGCAGCACCAGCTCGTAGAAGCGGCGGGCTTCGGGGCCGACCTCGAGCTGGCGATAGTTGCGGGCGAGCGCGAGCAGCAGCTCAACACGGCGGCCTTTGAGGAAATCGGCGCCGGCATCATCGAGTAGGCGCTTGTACTGCTCGTTGGCCTTGCCGTACTTGCGCCCGCGCTCGTACAAACGCGCTAAGCGGTAGCGATACTCCGGCGCGCCGGGGGCGAGCGCCGCGGCATCGCGCACCAGGCGCGCGGCGGCAGCGTAGTCGCCGCGCTGCTCGTACACCGCGCTCAACCCCGCCAGCACGTCGGGATCGCGGCCACCGTAGCGGCGCGCCGCGGTCAGCGCCTGCTGGGCCTTAACGTTATCGCCGGCATTGAGCCAGCTGTAGCCGCTACGTTTGAGCGCCTCGGTACGGCGATCGTCATCGGCGGCCAAGACGGCGGCGCGGCCGTAGGCCTCGGCGGCCCCACGCCAATTGCCGCGATACTCGCGTACCCGCCCCAACAGCAGCGCGTCGGCAGCCGGCGCAGCCGCTGAGCGCAGCCGTGCGCTGAGGTCCTCCTCCAGGCCGGCAGCAACACGCGCCGCATCGTCCGGCCGCTGCGCATCTTGATAAGCCAGCGCCAGATACAAACGCACCTCGCGCTCCGCCGGCAGCATTCGCTGCGGCAAGGCCGGGTCCCAGAGGATCGCCAAGCGCAGCAGTTCGCGCCCGCGCAGGGGATCGATCGCCAGCGCTTGGCGGGCCCAGTCGGCTGCCCGCGCCTGGTCCTGGGCCGGCAGCAATCCCCAGTGCGTCAGGCCCCATTCGGCCGCAACCCGAGTCAGGCCGCGGTCGCGCGGCTGCAAAGCGACACCACGGTCAAACAAATCCGCCGCCGCGCGCACCACTTCCGGCGGTAGATAGAAGCCGTGGCGCACCTCGGCCAGACGGGCCAGCGACTGTGCCAGCCACACGTGCGGCCAGGCCGCGCTCGGCCGCAGCTCGACCATGTGTACGTAAGCACGCGCCGCCGCGCTCCACACCACCGCCGTTTGCCGGGCCCGGGCTTCGCTCTCGGCGTACGCGCGCTGACGCATATTCTTCTCGCCCACCTGGCGGCCGAAAGCGCCGATGGCTTCGACCACTTCCACCTGGCCGGGTGCGACCTGTCGGGCGGTGGCGACCCGCTGCAGCCGCGTCGGCCACGGATCGGGCGGGCGTGCCAGGGGATTGATCAGCGAGCTGTTGGGGAAAATGCTGCGTACCAAGCTCTCAACCCACCAGTTGCGCATCACCACTAGTGCCACCAGGCCGGATACCACCAAGCCGGCAACCGGCACGGCCCGCGAGCGCAGCGGTACCCGCCCTTGCAGCCCGCTGCCACTGCCGGCGTCAAGGAGCCGCACCGTGGCAGCCACCGCGATCACGAACAACAGCGCGTTGGACGGCAGGTGCAAGTTGAAGTCGGTGAGCGAGTGCAGCAGCAGCGCCGCAACACCCGCGGTCAGCCCCAGAGCGAGGAGCACACGATCCCGCTCGGCGGTGCGCAGGCCGCGCCAGCAGAGCATGAAGAAGCGGACAAACAGCCAGGCAAAACAACCGGCGCCGAGCAGGCCGCTTTCCACCACGAGCTGCAGGTAGTCGTTGTGGGCACGATCGAAGTAGGTGTGTGTCCCAACCGGCTGATAGCGGGGAAACAGCCACTCGAAGTTGCCCAAGCCGATCCCGAAGAGCGGGAAGTCACGCACCATCACCAAGGTTTCACGCCACAAGCTCGGGCGAGAATATGGCGTGACTTGCAGCTCACCGCTGAAGCGCCGGATCAGTTGCGGCGATTGTAGCCACACCAACGCCAAAGCCGCGAACACGCCCGCGCCCAGGGCGAGCCGGCGCCACGTCAGCGCCCGCCGCCAGACCCCGAAGGCGGCCGCACCTAGCGCTAACCCGCCTAGCGCCGCCAAGACCCCGCCACGACTCTGCGTCAGGCCCATCGCCAGCAGCATGAGTGCGACACCGGCGAGCAGCATCAACCCGACCGCGCCGGCGTGCCCCGGCAGCACCCGGTGGTGATGGCGCTGGCCGCGCCGGTGGCGGCGTTCCCACGGGATGTAACTCAGCGCCAGGCTGATGCCGATCGGAATCGCCAGCTCGAAGTAGCCGGCCAGATGAGCCCGGTTGACGAAAGTGCCCGTCGCCGAGTCCAGATAGAAGGTCTTGCGCAGCCAGTAGATATGCGGCGAGCGCGCAATTACTTGATAGGTACCGTAGAGCGCCTCGATCACCCCGACCGCCGCCACCACCGCCATCCAGCTGCGCAGGCGCGCGATGAAGGCATCGGCCGGAGGCGGCGTTTCGCTTATGGCGCGCCGGCGCGCCGCCTCCCACGGGTAGCCAATGAGCAAAAAAAAACCGTGCCGTAGGTCAGCATGCGCAGAAACTCTTCGCCGCTACGATAAGTGTACAGCGAAAGCGGGCGCCAAGTGCCGGCAGCGGGCAGGGCCGCAGCCAACGCCTCCACCTGCTCGATCACCGGGGCCGGCGCCGCAGCGGCGGCATCCGCAGGCTGCTCCACCGACCTCAAGGCGCCCGCCTGCGGCGGCAACGATGCCTCCGTCGTCAGCCGCGCCACCAAGTCGCGCAGCTCGCCGAAAGGTGCCTGTCGCGGCCAGCCCGGCAGCGTCTCGCGATACAACTCGTAAGTATTGGGGCTCAGCACCCGCAGCGCGGGCGGAGGCAACGGCAGCAACTGCACCAGCGCCACCAGCCCGAAGCCGAGCAGCGGCAGCCCCCAGCGGCGCAGGCGTTCATTGGCGGCGGTGGTGGAGCCGCACCCCAGCGCCTTGCTCGCCCACACCACCGCCAGCAGCGCCGCCAGCCACTCCACTACTGCTTGTGACCAGGCGTGAACGGCGCCGAAGGCCAGCGGGGAGAACGCCAGCAGCGCAATCACGCCGCCGTGCACCAGAGAATCGCAGCGCTGGCCGAACCGTTCCCGTTGTGCCGGCGACATCGATCACACGTGCGCTGCGGCCCTAAGCTCGCACGATCTTATCGCGCCCGCGGCTGAGCGCCCGCGTCGCGTTGCGGGTATCCACCACCAGTGCGCTCGAATCCACGATGAACTGATAGTCGAAGCAGCTGTGATCGGTTGCGATCAGCACCACATCCGCACCGCCCAGTTCCGCCGCCGTCAGCGCCACCGCGGCCAACTGGAAGTTGTAGTGGCGCGAGCGCTTGAGCACCGGCACGTAGGGGTCGTGATAGCTGACGAGTGCGCCCTTGTCCTGCAACAGCTCGATCAGCTTGAGCGCGGGCGACTCGCGGGTATCGTCGAGATCACGTTTGTAGGCAACCCCGAGCACGAGCACGCGCGCCCCGCGCAAACTGCGGCTGCGCTCGTTAAGCGCATCCATCACCTTCGCGACCACGAATGCCGGCATGGCGCAGTTGACCTCGCCCGCCAGCTCGATGAAGCGCGTCGTCAGCTCGTACTGGCGCGCCTTCCAGGTGAGGTAGAAGGGATCCACCGGAATGCAGTGGCCGCCCAGGCCGGGGCCGGGGTAGAATGGGGTGAAGCCGAACGGCTTGGTCGCCGCCGCATCGATTACTTCCCAAACGTCGAGGTGCATGCGATCGAAGAGCACCTTGAGTTCGTTGACCAGCGCGATGTTGACGCTGCGGTAGATGTTCTCCAGCAGCTTGGCGGCTTCGGCCACCCGCGTCGACGACACCGGCACCACCCGCTCGACCACGGCGCCATAGAGCGCCGCCGCCAGTTGGCCGCAGCGCGCGCTGTAGCCACCCACCAGTTTGGGAATGGTGCGGGTCGAGAACTGCGCATTGTTGGGGTCTTCACGCTCGGGGGAATATGCCAGAAAGAAATCCGTGCCGGCGGTCAAGCCGTTACGCTCGAGGATCGGCCGCACCACTTCATCGGTGGTTCCGGGATAGGTGGTGCTTTCGAGCACCACCAGCTGCTGTGGGCGCAAGTGCCGCGCCACGGTTTCGGCCGTTGCGACCACGAAGGAGAGGTCCGGCTCGCGGTTTTCGGTCAGCGGCGTGGGCACACAGAGAATGATGGCGTCGCACTCGGCCAGCGCCGCCATCTCGCGCGTGGGATAGAAGCCCGGCCGGCCGGCCGGCGGCGGCGACTGGGTGAGCAGCCGGGCAATCCGTTCGGCCGGCAGATGATGGATGTAGCTGCGGCCCGCGCGCAGTTCGTCGATCTTGGCCGCATCGACATCAAAACCGTAGACCGCAAAGCCGGCTTCAGCGAAAGTGGCCGCCAGCGGCAGCCCGACATAGCCCAGGCCGATGATGCCGGCGATCGCGCGCCGGCCGCTCAACGCCGCCAACAAATTGTCCGTGGCTGACTCAAGCTTGGCGCTCATCAGCGCCTCCGTCCTGGCTGCCGTAATACGAGTACGTATACCGGTTGTGATAGTAGTAATCGCCGCTGTTGACGTTGACGTTGTTCAAGACCACCCCGAGGATGCGCGCGCGCGCATAATCGAGCCGGTCGCGCGCCTGGCGCACCACCTCCTTCGGCGTGTGCTGCCCGCGCGTCACCAGCACCACACCGTCAGCCATGGTCGAGAGCAACACCGCATCAGTGACCGGCAGCACCGGCGGTGAATCTATGAGGACGTAATCGAACTTCTCGCGTAGCTGCGCCAACAGCTCGCGCATCTTGCGCGAGCCCACCAGCTCGGCCGGATTGGGCGGCAGCGGACCGCTGGCCATGAAGAATAAGCGGCTGATCCCGGTTTCACGGATCGCCTCATCCAGCTCGCTCTGGCCGGTGAGCACGGTGCTCAGGCCGTGGCCGTTTTCCGTCCCGAGGACGCGATGGCAGCGCGGGCGGCGCATGTCGGCATCGACCACCAGCACACGCGCACCCGACTGCGCCAGCGTGATCGCGGTGTTGACGGCGGTCACCGTCTTGCCCTCCCCCGCCTGGCCGCTGGTCACCAGCACCAACTGCGGGGGGTTGTCGGCGCGCGAGAGCATGATCGCGGTCCGAATCGTCCGATAGGCCTCGGCGACCACCGAGCGGCCGTGGTGGAACGTCACCAACTCGCGCGGCAATGCCGGCAGGGCGGCGCCCGCGGGCTCACCGGCGACGGCGCCGCCGGCATAGCTCGGCACCACCCCGAGCGCCGGCAGGCGCACGAAGCGCTCGACCTCCTCCGGCGTCTTGAGCGTGTTGTCGAAGTACTCGAAGCCGAACGCCAGCGCCGTACCGAACGTCAGGCCCGCGATCAAGCTCAACAACAAGTTCAGCGTGCGCTTGGGGCGCGACGGATACAGCGGCGTCTCGGCCTTGTCCACCACCGTAACGTTGGACACCCGTAGGCTGTCGGCGACCGTGGTCTCCTTCATCCGGGCCAGGGTGCTCTCGTATAGCGCATGGCTGGTGTCGACGTCGCGCTTGAGCATGTTGTACTCGACCGAATTCTCCTTGAGGTCCATGGCGGTGTTCTTCTGGGCTTCGAGCTGCGCGTACAATTCATCCTGGCGCGTTTTGGCCGCGAGGTAGTTCGACTCGATGCCGCCGACCACCTTGCGGATTTCCGATTCGATGCGCGCGCGCGCCGAATCCACCTCGCTCTTGAGCTGCACCATGGCGGGATAAGCGGGCTTGAACTTCTGGCCCATCTGCGCGTACTTGGCCTCGAGGTCCGCCACGCTTTGTTTCAGCCGCTGGATCAGCGGGCTGCTGATGACCGCCGGCAAGGCCTCGTAGTTGCGCGCCTGGATCAGTTGGTATTGCGACTCGAACTGAATGCGGTCGGCCTGGGCTTGGGTCAGGCGCTTGTTGAGATCACCGAGGCGATCGACAACGATGTTCTCGCGCGCGTCGAGAGAGATGATGTGGTGTTGTTTGCGGTAGCGATTGAGCGCCGCCTCGGTGGTTTCGACCTTCTGCTTCAGCTCGGTGAGCTTGTTTTCGAGAAACTGTTGCGCCTCGCCGGTGGTACGGTAGCGGTTCTCCATACCTTGCTGGATGTAGGCCGTGGCATGGGCATTGGCGATCTGTGCCGACAGGGCCGGATCGTGGGTGCTGTAGCGAATGCGCACCAGCCGTGAGTTCTTCACGGGCTCGATCTCGATCAGCTCGAGATAAAGGTCGATCAAGCGCGGATCGACACCGAGTTCGAGGCTTTCGGGTTCGACGGCCCGGCCGGAGCCGAGCAGCCCGCGCAGCGCCCCGACCGTGCGGCGCAGCAGGCCAGGCTGGCTGCTGCCGAGAAAGCGCGGATCGTTTTCCAGCGCCAGGTCACGAATCACGCCCGCTGCCAGAGTGCGGCTCTCCAGGATGCGGAACTGGGTCTGGTAATAGTCGTACTTCTCCGGACCGAAGACGTCGGGCTGCGTCACCTCCTCAATCTTCACCACTCGCGGCGTCTGCTTCTCGATCTGGATGGTGGTCTCGGCGGTGTAGCTGCGCTCGGTGGTGAAAGTAATGAAGGCGGTGGTCGTAACCACCACGAGGGTGAACAGGGCGATCACCCACCGGTGCTTGAGCACCACCCGCCAGTAGTCACGCAGGTGGGCCTCGGCATCCTGGGTACCGGCGCTCATCCCCAGCGGCGGCAGCTCGTTGGGGAAGATACGATAGGGCGAAAGTTGGTTCAGCGCGGCGGTATCGCTCATAGTACTGGAATGGTGCCTGCGATTCGAAAGACGTTGGTGACGAAGCTGTAGACCGCGTACAGCGGCAGCTTGGCGGCCGACGCGGGCACGTAGATGATGTCACCCGCCTCGAGGGGAATGTCCTGCCCCTTGCCTTCGATGATGCCGGGCACATCGGCGCTCAGCACCATGCGCACACCGGTGCGCCGGGTGCGCACGACCTGGATGCTGCTGGTGGCGGCCGGGTAGAGTGGGCCGCCAGCAGCGGTAATCGCCCCCAGCACGGTCACCCCCCGCGACAGCGCATAGGCGCCGGGCTTCTCCACCCAGCCATCGACCAAAAACTGGCCGCCTTCGGGCACCACGATCACATCGCCGGCACGCGCCGGTAATGTCAGCGCGCTGCGCGTGCTGGCATCGAGCATGTCGCGCACGTCCACCACAATGGGATCGGAGCTGGCGGCAACCGTGTCCTTGATCATCCCGGCATCCGAGACCCCGGGGTTGTTCGAGCCATCCAGCATCGCCAGCTTAGTGTGGTCGGTGCGTTCGCCCGGTAGCAGGTAGATTCGGCTGCCGGCATCGCGCGCCAGCCCGCCCGCCTCGGAGATCATATCGAGCACCGTGTTCTTGTCCTTGGTGAGGCTATATTGCCCCGGCCGCAGCACGGCGCCGATCACGGCCACTCGTTGGCTGGCATAGTCCTGAACAAAAACGTTCACTTGTGGGTTATTGAGGTAACGATCTTCGAGGCGCTTGGCGATTTCGGCTTCGAGTTCACGCTCGGTGAGTCCTTCGGCCTTCAAGGTTCCAATCAGCGCCAAGGTAATGAAACCGGCGCCCGAGACCCGTACCGTACGGTCGAGGTCCTCGATATCGAAGACGCTCACCTCGATGAGGTCGCCAGCGCCGATGCGATAGTCCCGACCCAAGCCGGCGGCCTCGCGCTGCTGGCGCAGATCTTCCAGCCGCTGGCGGCTGGCGCGCACATCCTCATCGGCGGGCGTGATGACGGTGGGCGAGCTCATCCCCGCCATCCAGCGTTGCTGCGGCGGCGGGCAGCCCGCCAGTACTGTCGCCGTCAACGCCGCCACCAACGAAAAAACGCGCCTTTTGCCACAAATGCTCAAGATGCCCGGCCCTTCCCAACCGCGAGGTTGCCCCATACTGCCCGATTACAAAAAAAAAAGACAGGGAGGCGAAGAACGCCTCCCTGTCTTGGGAATGATTCCGCCTCAGCCCCGCACCCCGGGGCAATCGGGCATTAGCGATCCGGGCTCTCCTCCGTCGGCGTCGGCGTCGGCTCTTCGGACGGAGTGTCCGTCGGCGCCACAGTCGGGGTCTCTGGCGTCGGAGTGTCCGTCGGTGCCTCGGTCGGGGTCTCTGGGGTGGGCGTGTCAGTCGGCGCCTCGGTCGGGGTTTCCGGTGTCGGCGTATCGGTCGGCGCCACGGTAGTCGGCGATGGCGTCTCCGGCGTCGCCGTATCTGTGGGCGCCGCAGTGGTCGGCCTCGGCGTCGCAGTATTCGTAGGTACCACGCTCGGCGTCTCCGGCGTCGGCGTATTGGACGGCACTATTGTGGTCGGGCGGGTCCCTGTCACTGTCGCCGTCGGTGGCGCAGCTGAGCCAGTCGGAGTGGGCGAGCCCCCCCCTTCCCCATCGCCACCGCCGCTCAGACCGGCAGCGAGGCCGGCGCCAAGCCCGACCAGTGCAACGCCGCCGACCAGGTAGCAACGATTCACATCGTATTCGCCGATCTGCACCGGCGAGCACAGCTCGCTTTCGGCGCCCCCGACCTGTCCGGGGATAGCCAGCGCTACCGGCTTTTCGGCCGATAGTCGCCAGTTGACCACCAGTCCCTTGTCGGTGATCTCGGCCTTCACGGTATCGCCGCGCAGTTCGGGCACGCCCGGTTCAACGCGGACGTGGTAGGTACCCGCCTTCAGGCCGTCGATGACATAGAGGCCGTTTTCGCCGCTGGTAGCCGAGAACAGCACCGAATCAGATCCGGGCCGCAGCACCAGCACCTTGGCTCCGCGAACTGGCGTGCCGGCAGCGCTAACGATCTTACCGCCAAGCGCCGCTTTGCTGGCCGCCAGCGCCGGAGCGCCGACCAAGGCGCACGCCAGCGAAACCGCAATTGCCCGCGCCGCCAGTCCCTTCCGCCGACTAATTAGTCTCATCAACATAGCCTCTCCTCCGCGAATCGGCCATTCCAAAGCCCAAAAGCGGCTCGGATGCTCTCACCTTCGCTACGCGAAGTCAAGGATTATGCACGCAATCATGCCGGCATAGCTAACGCGGACTCACGATCTCGCCTCCATGATCGCGAACAGCACCAGTGCCAGCGTGAGCACGACCTCGGCACCGGCCCGGCAGGTGGCGTCGGTAATCCCGTCGAGCCAGTGGTGCAACCCAAGGCGCAGTCCGACAACCGCAGCGGCTGCGCTCACGCCCACGAGAATTCCTATCTCTTGCAGCGCGGTGAACAAGACGCCGAAGGTAAACACGCTGGCGAAGGCGAACTCACGGAATCCGACCGCGCTGGCGTACTTGAGCCGGCGGCCATCGCTACGAGCGGCGCGCGCTCCGTGTGCCAACACCACCATCGCCCAGCCTCCCAGCACCGGAGCGAACAGCAGCGCCGGCAGCCGGCCCCGTTCCAGAATCGTCAAACTCCACAGCTGCAACGCCGCGGTTACCGACAGTGTTAGCCAACCGCAGGCGTTGTATTCCGGCTCCGCCAGCATGGACAGCGCCCGCGCGCGGTTGTGGCCGGCAATCAGCGCGCTGCCGGTGCGCAGCAGGCCATCGGCCGGGCGCGCCGCCGTCGCCGCCAGCCACAAGCCCAGGGCGAGGCCGGCGCGCGGCAGTGGTGGCAGCCAGCCACCGAGCAGCCGATCCATCAGCCACCAACAGCCGCCGGCGAGCGCTCCGACGACCGGATAGAAGAACGCCGCGGCTCCAGGGGGCACCACGGGCGCCACCGGCAGCACCGTCAACCACGCCACCGCCGCAAGCAGATCGGCCCACGATGGCAGCGGTCCGCCCCGCCACCATTGCGCCTCTTCGCCGCTTGGCTGCTCGCCCATCAGCGCCAGCCCGCCAATTTCGAGCTGCGCCAGCGCAACGCCACGATAGTCGCCACGATTTTCCAGCCGGCATGCAGTGCCCCGCTCACGGTGCCGCTCACCTTGGATACGCCTACGCGGCGGCGGTACCCCACTGCCACCTCCTGAATACGCAGGCCGGCCAGTACCGCCTTCACCTGCATTTCGATGCTCCAACCGAAGTCGCGATCGCGCAGGTCGAGCTGTTCGAGCGCGGCAAAGCGAATCGCCCGAAACGGCCCCAAGTCACTGTAACGAAAGCCGAAGAGCAGGCGCACCAGCGCGGTCGCCAGCGCGTTGCCCAGCCGCGCTTGCGGCGGCAAGGCGCCGGGGTCGGCTCCGCGTACGCGCGAGCCGATGACTAAGTCGGCCTGTTCACGCGCAATCGGATCGAGCAGGCGCGGCATTTCCTCGGGGTGGTCGCTGAAATCACCGTCAAGAAACACCACGATGTCGGGCGGCTGGCCGCGAATCACCTCCAGCCCGCGCCAGCAAGCGGAGCCATAGCCGCGCCGCGGCTCGCTCACCACCGTCGCACCGGCGCGACGGGCCGCTGCCGCACTGCCATCGCTCGAGCCGTTGTCGACCACGACGATATCGTCGGCTACCTCACGCGGAATGGCTCGCACCACCGGCGCGATGGCGCCTTCCTCGTTCAGCACCGGGATGATAACCGCGACACGTTGGCCGAAGTACATCGCGCAGACTGGCGGGCAAGGAGCTGCTCCGAATTCGCCGGCGCCGGCAGGCCTCGGCTAACGGCAAGCCGGCGCCACCCGCTCGGCGAACAGCGCCAGCGTCTCGGGCGCATGGAAGTCGCCAAACAGGATCATGAACGAAGTCACTCCCTGTTGACAGCGAGCGCGGAGCTGGTCGATCACTTGCGCTGGCGTACCGCGCAAGGCGGTTTTCTCCAGATCGAACACGCGCCCGAGCGTGGCCTGCGCCAGCTCCCACTTCTGCTTAAATGCGGCCTCGTCCTTGCCCAGTACGACGATGGTTTGCTCCGAGATCTCGATGGTGTTCGGGTCGCGGCCGATGGCCGTGCAGTGATCGTGCAAGACGGCGAGTTTGCGCGGCAGTTCCGCCGCCGCGTTGTTGGGGCAATTCCAGATGTCGGCGTGGCGCGCCACCACCGCCAGCAGCCGCTTCTCGCCGGCGCCGCCAATCAGGATCGGCGGATGCGGCAGTTGCACCGGCTTGGGATTGTTAACGGCCTCCTCGACGCCGTAGTACTTGCCCTGGAAGGTCGCGCTGGGGGCCGCGAACATGCGCTTGATGAGCTCTAGCGCTTCGTCGAGTTGTTCGATGCGCGTGCGCGCCGAGGGGAAGGGATAGCCGTAGGCGCGGTACTCCTCGTCCATCCAGCCGGCGCCGATACCGAAGATCAGCCGGCCGTTGCTGACGGCGTCGAGGCTGGCGGCCATCTTCGCCAGCAGCGCCGGGTTGCGGTAGGAGTTGCACAACACCAGCGCGCCCACCTTCAGCCGTTCGGTGAGCACGGCCGTGGCCGACATCACCGTCCACGCCTCGAGATGATCCATCTCGGGCATGCCGCGACTCCACATGTGATCGACGAACATGATCGAGTCATAGCCGAGCTGGTCGGCCAGTTGCGCGCGCGCCCGGATAACCGGGAACGGCACACCGACTTGCGGGAAGAACAACCCGAACTTCATTACCGCCACGCCGCCCGCCGTCGGCGAGCGCCGCGCGCCGGCCGCTCAGCCCCAGAAGCAGCGCCAGCGGTCGGCATCGATCTCTTTCAGGCAGCTGTCGAGCGAATCGACGAACTGGCCGTGGCCATTGCTCTGGTACGGCGCCCAACGGCCATTGGCCCGCTTCCAATACAGCCGCAGCATGTTGCCGTTCGGCCGCAGCCGCGCGATCGGTAATGACACCGGGCGCCCGTTCCATTCGCTGGTGTAGTGGTGAATGATGGTGAAGCCCGACGGCCCCGACTGCTGGACCTCGATGGTACCGTGGCCTCGCAAACGGGGTTCGAGCGCACGCCGCACATACGCTTCCGTAAAATCGGCCATGAGTTCATCCCCCTCGCGCCCCGCCGCCAAGCGGCGGACTTCATAAGTTAACCCCAACGCAAGTGCGCGCATCTAAACAGAATCGCCCGCGCTTGTCGAGGTGGGCAGCGCCCGCCGCGCCGGCCGTCGTTCAGCGGCGCCGGCCTGCTATCGCGCGAACGTAGAAAACCGCCCGGCCGTAGTTGACAAGGTCGCCGCAGTGGCGTCTATCCTCTGCGCAAAGGAGTCCGCGAGGTGAAAAAGAAGGTCGCTATCGTCGGCGCAACCGGTATTGCCGGGCAACAGTTCCTGACTGCTTTGGACGGTCACCCGTGGTTCGACGTCGTTGCCCTAGCGGCATCGGCGCGCTCGGCGGGCAAGCCCTACGGCGCAGCCATCCGCGATGCCGCCACCGGCGCGCGGCGCTGGTGGTGCAACGAGGAGCCGCCGGCGGCGATGCTGGAACTGCCGGTGCAAGAGGCGGCGGCGCTGAACCTCAACGGTATCGATCTGGTGTTCAGCGCAGTGGAGTCCGACGTGGCGCGCGAACTCGAGCCGCGTTACGCCGCCACCACCCCGGTGGTCAGCAACGCCTCGGCGTTCCGCTACGACAGCGACGTGCCGATCCTGGTGCCGGGCGTGAACTTCGCCCATGCCCGCTTGCTCGAGCTCCAGCGCCGGCAGCGCCACTGGCGCGGCTTCATCACCCCGCTACCCAACTGCACCACCATCGGCCTGGCGATTGCCCTCAAGCCGCTCTACGACGCTTTCGGCATCGCGCGCTGCATCATGACATCGATGCAGGGCATCTCCGGCGCCGGCCGCTCCCCGGGCGTGCTCGCACTCGACATCGTCGACAACGTCATCCCGTACATTCACGGGGAAGAAGAAAAAGTTGCCAAGGAGACCGGCAAGATCCTCGGCCAGCTCGGGGAGGGCGGCATTGCACCGGCACCATTTCCGGTAAGCGCGACCTGCACCCGTGCCGCCGTCATCGAAGGGCACACCGAATCGGTGACCATCGCCACCGAACGGCCCTACACGATCGAAGCGGCCAAGCAGGCAATGCGCCAGTTCGGCAGCGAGCTGGCACAGCTGGCGCTGCCGTCGGCGCCACAGCGCCTGATCGTCGTGCACGACGATCCCTTCCGCCCCCAACCGCGGCTCGATCGCGATGCCGACGGCGGCATGGCCACCAGCGTGGGCCGCCTGCGCGCCGACACCGCCCTCGACAACGGTCTGAAGTTCTTGTTGGTGTCGCACAACACCAAGATGGGCGCGGCTAAGGGCGCGGTGCTGGTGGCCGAGTATCTGGCCTCGGCCGGTTACCTCTGATCCGTGAGCGGCACCAGCGCCGCGGCACCATGGTGGGGCACCCCGACTCTTTGGAGTCTTCAGCTCGACCGCAGGCCGGCGAGACAGAGCTGGCGGCCGCGGCGGCAGTAACCCCGCTGCCGGCGCTCCTGCACGGGCCGCGCGTGCGCCTGCGGGCGTTGACGCTCGACGATGTTGAGGCCGTGTTCGCTTACGCCTCCGACCCCGAAGTCACTCGCTACGTCGAGTGGACACCACATCGCACGCAGCAGGAAGCCGCGCTCTACATCCAGCGCTGCAATCGCGCCGATCAGCGTCGTTCACAAACCTTCGGGGTCGAGCTGCTCGCCAGCCGGCGCGTCATCGGCGCCTTCGATCTGCGCATCGTCAGCCACGTCTGGCGCATCGGCGAGATCGGCTACACCATCGCGCGCTCGCACTGGGGCCAGGGCTACAACCTCGAGGCCGGGCAGCTGCTGATCGACTACGGCTTTCGCGCCCTCGGCCTGCGCCGCATTCAGGCCGTGTGCGACGTCGCCAACCGCCGCTCTTACCGCACCATGGAAAAGCTCGGCATGCGGCGTGAGTTCATCATCTACCGCGCACGCTACCAAGATGGCCGCCCGATCGATCGCTACCGCTACTCGATCCGGCGGCGCGAGTGGCAGCGCCACCCACTCTACCAGCACAACCAGAGCTAACGGTTCAGCCGCCGCGGCACCCAAGCGCAACATCCTTGTCGTACGCCTTGTTCATGCGCCGGCGGCCGTGCTGGTTTGGCGCCGCTTGAATCTACAACGCGCGGTTCACCACGGCGGTGGGCGCCGCTTTCATTCAGCACCGGAGGTGAGTTGCGACTGTGGCGGCAGCCACTAGCTAGCACCGCCGGCAGGTGGCCGATCGCTGCAAAAGCCTTTGACTCCCGGCACTAGGATGGTAGAAGCCACGGCATATGGCGGCGCCGCGAGGCAGCCTGTGGGAGTCGGTGTTCGATAACGGGGTGGACTCGCCCCCCCTGGCCGCCGACGCCACGGTGGTACAAGCCTACCTTGACGCCACCCGCAGCCTGATCGCCAAGCGGGCGCCTCTCACCGCCTTCCTCTTCATCTTCTTTGTCGGCAACGGTAGCTTACTGGAGTGGTGGTACTACGCCGATCGGCGGGAAACCTTGCTGGCGGTGTGCACCGCCGAGCTGGCGCTCTTGGCCGGTCATATGATCCTCGCCCGCTACCGGCCCGCGCGGATTTGGCCCGCTACGGTACTGGTTTACGTTGCCTTGGCGATCTGCATGAGCACTTATTTCGCCGCCAGCCATGGCAGTGCCGAGATGCTAGCCATCGGCTTGTCGCTGGCGCTCGGCGGCACCGGGGTGATGTTCCCCTGGGGGGCTCTGGGACAGGGGCTGTACGGGTTGGGCAGCTTGATCGCCTATGTCGGCGCGCTGGGAGGTGGCGCCACCTCCCAGCTCACTATGATGCACGACGTCTTTGCCTTGATCGCCGCCGCCTCCATCACCGCCCTCGGGGCCCACGTGCTCGACCGCCACCGCTGGCTCGTCTTCCGCAATGGCGCCGAGCTGCAGCGCGCCAACGCCCGGCAGCGGCAAGAGACCGCGATTTCCAACGCTCTGTTGAACCTGACCCAAGCATTGAACAACTCGCTGCGCGACCCGCAGGCAACCGCCGAACAACTAAACGAACAAACCCGCAGCGCCCTCGGCCTCGATTGGGCGATCACCGTACTGCTCGACGCGCAGCGCCAGGTCTATCGCACGGTTGCCGTCAGCGGCCCGTATCACGAGGTGTTCGATGAAGTCCGCACCCTCGAGGTGGCGAGCGGGACATTTCCTCTGCACCAGGCCGTACAACGCGAGGGTTTGGTCGAAATCACCGATCGCGAGCGACAGGATCTGCTGCCGCGCGGCCTGATGGAGCGCTGGCACGCACGCACGATGCTGGCGGCCCCGATTGCCCGCGCCGACCGCGTCGTCGGCGTTCTCATGGGCGGACACGTCGAAACCGGCGAAGACGGCAGCGGCAGCGCACCCCGCCATGCTTCGTTCACCGACACCCAGCGCCGCTTGCTCAAGAGCTTCGCCCAGCAGGCGGCCGTGGCGCTCGAAAACGCCCAGCTGATGGAAGCCGCGCGCGAGGCCAGCCGGATCAAGTCCGAATTCGTCGCCACCGTTTCGCACGAGTTGCGCACGCCGCTCAACGTGATCCTGGGCTACACCGATTTGCTGGTCGAACACGCCCTCGGCGCCCTCAGCCCCGAACAGCACGAAGCCTTGCTGCGGGTGCGTCTGCGCTCGTTACACCTGCTCGACTTGATTCAGGACATACTCGACGTCAATCGTATCGAGAGCGGCCGCGTGCCGGTGACGATCGAGGAATTCCCGGTCGCCGAGGTGCTCCAGAGCGTGTCCACCAATCTACCCGCGGCCTGGCGCAAGCCCGAGGTCCAGCTCGATTTCGGCGCGCCTCACGGCCATCTGGTCCTGCGCAGCGATCGCGCCAAGGTCGAGATGATCGTTCGCAACCTGGTGCACAACGCGCTGAAGTACACCGAGCGGGGCACGGTCAGCGTCAGCGTCGCCAGCCGCCCCGCGGCCCGCGCCCTCGAGTTCGTCGTGCGCGACACCGGGACAGGTATCGCCCAGGAGGAGCTGCCGCGCATTTTCGATATGTTCCATCAGGTCAACGGCTCGGCTCGGCTGCTCGAGAACGGCGGCGTCGGGCTCGGGCTCTACATCGTACGCCGGCTCATCGACGCACTCGGCGGCACCATCGCCGTGCACAGCGAGGTCGGGCGCGGCTCGCAGTTCACGGTCTCGCTGCCGCTGGAACCAACGCCGGTCGTGGCACTGCGCGAAGCCACACAGTGACCAGAGCTCGGAGCCTCAGATCATGCGGGCAACTCGGGCGGCGTCGCTGATTGCACCGTCGATATAGCCGACACCCCGGCAATCGCCGAGCAGGTGCACTTCAACGCCGAGGCCGCTGAGGCTGTCGGCCAAGCCGCGGTTCTCAACCACGCCGGTGGCCACGATGACGTTATCCGCCGCCGCGGTGTGGCGCTCAACCCCGCGGCGGTAGGCCACGCCGGCGGCGGTGATCTCCTCCACTGCTGCGCCGGTCAACAAGGTCGCGCCGTGCTGGCGCAGCTCGTAGAGCGCGCGCCAACGGCGCGGCAGCGCCATCTCGGTGGCAAGCGTGCCCTGCTCTTCGAGCACCGTGACCACGCGCCCGCGCTCGATCAGGAACTCGGCTAGCTCGATGCCCACCAGTCCGCCGCCGATGATGACGATCCGCTTGCCCAGCGGCATCCAGTGACGGGTAAGCTCGCGGGTGAGCGCGATGCGGTCGGTGACCCCCAACAGGCCACCCATCTTCAACAGCGCGCGCTGCGCCAAGGAGAGTTTCTCGACCGCGGCACTTTGGTCGGCGCCGGTCATCAGATTGCGCAGGTCGTCGCCGCTGAGCACGTTGGGTCGATCCACCCCCGGGATCGGCGGCGGCTGCCGGCGGGCACCCACCGCCACCAGCACCACCTCGGGTTGTAGTTCCCGCACCAGCGCCGCATTCACTTCCTGGCCCAGCCGCAGCTCGATGGGGAGTTGGCGCACCTGCCGCTCCAGGTACTCGACCAGCTTGCCGTTGACCTCGTAGACCAGCGAGGAGAAGACCGCGGTACCGCCCAGTCGTTCGCTCTTCTCACACAAAGTCACGTGGTGGCCGCGGAGCGCGGCCACGCGCGCGGCTTCCATGCCGGCCGGGCCGCCGCCGGCAATCAGCACGGGGCGCGGCTTGGCCGCGGCCGTGATCTCGAACTCGGCCTCGCGCCCGCTGGCGGGATTGACGGCGCAGCGGCTGGGCTGGTTGAGGTAGATCTGCGCCACGCAGGTGTAACAATAGATGCACGGGCGGACGTCGCCCGGGCGGCCCTCGGCGAGTTTCGCGGGCAGCTCCGGATCGGCGAGCAGCTTGCGGCCCATGGCGATGAAGTCGGCCTTGCCGCTGGCGATGAGGTCATCGGCTTCCGCGGGTTCGATGCGGCCGACAGCGATCACGGGGATGCGCACCCGCTGCTTGATGCGGTGAGCGAAGTCGACGAAGCCGCAGGGCTGGTGCACCAGCGGCGCATCGGTGAAGGCTACGCCCGAGGTCGGGTCGGCGTAAGCGCTGACGTGGATCGCGTCGGCGCCGGCGGCCTCGGCCATTTCCGCCGTCTGCTGGGCATCGGCCAAGGTGATGCCGCCGTCAATGCGAAACTCGGTGGCATCGAGGCGGCACCAGACGGTGAAATCCTTGCCGGTACGCTGTTTCACCGCCCGCAGCACTTCGACCAACAAGCGGGCGCGATTGGCAAGCGGCCCGCCGTACTCGTCGGTGCGGTGGTTGCTGGCGGGCGACAGAAAGGCGGAGATGAGATAGCCGTGAGCGGCGTGAATCTCGACGGCGTCGAAGCCGGCGCGGCGCGCGCGCTCGCTGGCGTCGGCAAACATCGCGATCAACTGCTCGATGTCGGCTTTGGTCATCTCGTGGAAGCTGATGCCCGCGCCCGGCTGCGCCAAGTAGCCGGTGACGCCCTGGATCTCTTCCATCGTCAAGTCGTCGAGCAGATCGCCGCCCTTCATCGGCAGATCTGAGGGCACCCACATCGGCCGGCCCGCAGCCATGTCCTGCGTTGCCACCTTGCCGGCGTGCTGCAGCTGAATGCCGATCTTGGCTCCGTGCGCGTGCACCCGAGCGGTCAGGCGCTGCAGACCCGGCAAGAAGACGTCGTCGGAGACCGCGACTTGGTGTGGAATACACGAGCCGGCCGGGTAGGCGATGGCGCCGACGCCGACGATGATCAGCCCGGCCCCACCCTTGGCGCGCTCCTCGTAGTAGCGCGTGATGCGCTCGCCGACGTGCCCATCCGCCTCGGCGAGGTTAGAGCCCATCGGGGTCATAAAGATTCGGTTGCGCACCGAGAGCGAGCCGATGCGCCCGGGTGAGAGCAGGTGTTTGAACGAACTCGAATTCGCCATGGGCCGCCTTTCGCGGCCGTGCATTCGCAGGCGGGCCGCCGGCTGTCAAGCTGGCTAGTCCAAGACCCAGCTTCGGGAAATCCGTCGGGTGAGCCGCCCCGGAGCGAGGCGACAAGAAGCGTGGGCTCCGACCGTGTTCGGGGCCAGCGTCTCGACCGGGGTGAGCAACAAGCGCGCACCGTCGCTGCTCAGCGAGCACCCGACCGGCAGGCTGGAAGCCTGTGCCACCACCTCCACCTGACTGCTGCGACCTGAACATTGACAGCCGTGCGGAGATGTAGCGGTAAAATACGGGCATCAATAGCGGATGCGGAAATCGGTGAACTCGCCGGTGGCAGCGTCCCACCGACTCTCGCTGTGCTGCACCAGAGCGCCGGGTGGGCCGCCGCGGCACCAGACGAGGAGACGGTCGAGCTCCGTGGGTGGCCCCTCGGCCACGATCTCGACGGAGCCGTCGGGGCAATTGCGCGTCCAGCCTACGAGCCCGAGCCGCCGCGCTTGATCGACGGTGGCGTAGCGAAAGCCGACACCTTGCACCCGGCCGACCACGCTCAGATACAGCCGCGCAGAAGCCGACGACGGGCGCGCGCGATCGCTCATCGGCGCGCCTCGATGCCGGATGGCGGAGCCTGCAGCAAGGCGCGCAACTGCGCCTCGTCGAGCACGGGGACTCCGAGTTGTTTGGCCTTGTCGAGCTTGGAGCCGGGCTCCTCTCCGGCCACGACGTAGTCGGTCTTCTTGGTGACACTACCGGTTACCTTACCGCCCTCGGCCTCGATAAGCCGAACCGCTTCGTCGCGTGGAATCGCCAACGCTCCGGTCAAGACGAAGGTTCGCCCGGCCAGCTTGTCGCCGCGAAGGCGGCGCTCGCCCGCGGGCTGTACGCCCGCGCGCAGCAGCCGGCTGATGACTTCGCGGTTCTGTTTCATGGCGAAGAAGGCGCGAATCGCGCGCGCGGTTTCGGGGCCGACTTCGCGGATCGACAGCAGCTCGTCCTCGCCGGCATGCTCCAGCGCTGCGATGTTGCCGAAATGCTCGGCGAGCAGAGCAGCCATATGCTCGCCAACCTGCGGTATGCCGAGCCCGTTGATAAAGCGCGCCAGGGTGGTGTGCTTGCTCGCAGTAATCGCATCGATAATGTTCTGCGCCGACTTCTCGGCCATACGTTCCAACTCGACGAGCTGCTCCTTGGTGAGGTCGTACAGGTCAGCCACGCTTCTTACCAATTCCGCCTCAATCAACTGGGTGACCAGCTTGTCGCCCAGACCATCGATGTTGAGGGCGTGCTTCGAGGCGAAGTGCCGGATTGCCTCGCGCAACTTCGCCGGGCAACTCATGCCGATGCAGCGATACGCCGCCTCGCCCTCCTCACGCACCACCCTGCTTCCGCACACCGGGCAGGTTGCGGGCATGTGGAACTTGCGCTCCCGGCCCGTGCGCTCGCTGGTGACGACGCCGACGACGTAGGGAATCACGTCGCCGGCGCGCTCGATGATCACGGTGTCCCCGATGCGGACGTCTTTGCGCTCGACCTCGTCCATATTGTGCAGCGAAGCGTTGGAGACGGTAACTCCGCCAACCGGCACCGGCTCGAGCTCAGCCACGGGGGTGATGGCGCCGGTGCGGCCCACCGAAGGGACGATGTTGCGCACCCGCGTGCGGGCCTGCTGGGCGGCGAACTTGAAAGCGATCGCCCACCGGGGCGAGCGCGAGACCTCGCCCAGCCGGCGTTGCAATTCGAAGTCGTTCACCTTGGCGACGATGCCGTCGACCTCATAGGGCAGCTCAGCGCGCCGCTGCTCGATCTCGGCATGGTACCGCTCGACCTCGGCGGCACCGCAGCAGCGCCGGTTGAGCGGATTGGTCTTCAGTCCCCAGGATTGCAGGCAGCCGAGAAACTCCCAGTGACTGGCGCAACCGGCGCCGGCGATCTGGCCGGGGCTGTGGCAGAAGATGTCGAGTGGGCGCTGCGCGGTGATGCGCGCATCGAGCTGGCGCAACGAGCCGGCGGCGGCGTTGCGGGGGTTGGCGAAGGTGGGCTCGCCCCGCTCTTCGCGCCCGCGGTTGAGCTGCGCGAAGGCGGCCTTCGGGAAGATCACCTCGCCGCGTACCTCCAACCGCGCCGGCAGCGGCGGGGCTCCGGGGGTGCGAATGAGCTGCAACGGCACGCTGTGGATGGTCCTGACGTTGGCGGTGACGTCCTCACCGGTGGTACCGTCCCCGCGCGTGGAGGCGACGCTGAGCTCGCCGTCGAGGTAGACCAGCTCCACCGCCAGGCCGTCGAGCTTGGGCTCGGCGACGTAGTGCACCGCCGTGCTGGTCTTCAGGAAGCGGCGGACGCGGTCGTCGAACTCGCGGAACTCCGCCGGCGCCATGGCGTTGCCCAGCGACAGCATGGGCAGGGTGTGGCGTACCGAGCCGAACTTCTCGGCCGGCGCGGCGCCAACCCGCTGAGTCGGTGAATTGGGGCGGCGCAGCTGGGGAAAGGTCTCTTCCAATTCCTGTAGGCGGCGAAACAGCCGGTCGTATGCGGCATCCGAAATCTCGGGCGCGTCGCCGACGTAGTAGAGGTAGTTGTGGCGGGTGATCTCCTGACTCAGTCGCGCGATCTCACGCACCGCCGCCGCAGCGCTGAGCTGAGATGCCGGTGAACTGGAAGACGACACGCTCGTCTGTATACCGCCGCAGCGGGGCGACGGGCAACGGGGCCGGCGGCAGACCAAGAGAGTCCGCTACCGGCCGCCGGCAGCCGCTGAAACCGTTTCCCGCGACGCTTGCGCAATCGGTCGCCGGCGACCTAGAAGGAACCCGTGTGAGCTGCGCCCAGCCGACAATGAGAATCACGCACGCGACAACTACAGCCCGCGACTTTGGTTCGAGCCCGCGCTCGTAGCAGGCCCGCGGTGACAGCCGTGCTCGCGATCGCCGCGGTTTACCTCCTACCCGGCTTCGGTGCCGCGGCGATCTTCTCCGACCGCGCGCGCTGGAACCCGGTGCTCTGGCTGCTGGGTTCGTTCGTTCTGACTCCGGTGGTGCTCGCGAATGCCGGGGCGTTGGGTATACGCAGCAGCCGGCCGGCGTTCATCGTTGCTGCGCTGCTCGCTCTCGGCGCGGCCGGTCAGGTCGCCGGCCTACTGCTGCGCCGCCGCGGGCTGGCCCTGACACTGCCGGGCCGAGGGGAGAAACAACGTCAGCGGTTACCCTGGGTCTTGTCCTGGGCGTTAGTCATTGCATTCACGGTGTGCCTTTGTGGCACCAGGATGTCGCTGTTGGAGCGGCGGGGGCCTACCATCGTCGATGATTTCCAACGTCTCGCCCACGTCACCGCCATAGCGGCCACGGGAGTCCCTCCCCGCTATTACCTCTCGCCGCGGTTGCCGTTGTCGTATTACTACTACAGCCTGGTGCCGGCCGGGCTGCTGGCGCGCTTGGCGCACCCAGATCTCAGCATTGCCCAGGCGCTGGGCATCCACGTCGTGCTTGAGACCGCCATGGTTATGCTCGTCGTGCAGGCGTTGGCGTTCCGCCTCTGCCCCAACCCTTGGGCGGCGTTCGCCATGGTGCTGTTTCTCACCTTCGGCGGCGGCTACGACTTCTGGATCGTCCTCCCTGAGTACATCGCCAACGTCAACTATATCACCACAGGTTACATCGAAGGCTGGGTAGTGGAGCTATTTCCTATCTACCGGGATATTCTCCAGATGTCTGTCCCCAGCACGCTGGCCGTATGGGTGCCGCAACACTGGCTGGCGGGCTACGGCGTACTGCTGGGGGTAGCGCTGATCGGCGGCATCAAAGGGGATCGCCGCACGCGGGTGGCGCTGCTGGGGTTGCTGCTGGCGTTTGTCGCCGGCTGCAGTGTGTTCGCGGCCTTCGGCTTGGGCGCCGGAGTTGCGTTGTGGTTTGTCTGTGGTCTGCGCGACTGGCGGGCACCTTGGGGCGCCCGTGAGATCTTGGGCGCATTTGCCGTCGGTGGCGCTTTGAGCCTGACGCTGCTGGCGACGTATCCAGGGAAGGATCCCGTGCTGGAGATGAACGACCATGCCGTGATGCTCATGCCGGAGCTGCAGCTACGCTCGGACACTCTGGGTTCGTTCCTGTGGGCCAAGATTCAGTTGCTACCGCGCTTCTTGATCTACCTCTTCAACGACAGTGGGGTGACACTGCCGCTGTTTCTTGCCTGGCTCTATCTTGATGCCCGCGGCATCTGGAGTGATCCGGCGCGGCGCTGGATAGCCGCCATCGGCCTGGCGTTCCTGCCGTTCTTCTATCTGGTGCGCTCGACCAAGTTTAACGACTTCGCCATGCGCGGAATCATTCCAGCGCAGATCGCTTGGGCCCTCGGCAGTGCCTGGCTGCTGTCGCTCGCCGTGGATCGGCGCTTGCGGCGGTTGCTGCTGGCGTTGGCGGTGGTCGGAAGCCTGGCGGCCCTGCCGGCGCCGGCATTCCAGCTTTACCATGAGATCCGGCGCAACCTCCTTCCGCGGCCACCTTCGGTGCGTTTCGTCAGCTGGATAAATGAGCGCACGCCGCTCGACGCACTGGTCGTGCTCCAAGGGCTGGATCTGCGTAGTACCTGGCTGCACTCGATCGAGCGCATTCGACTGGTGCCCCCGGCAGATCTCGGCACGGCGTCTTCCGGAATCGAGCGCCAGTACTTTCAACCCAGCCGCCTGCGGGCACTGCCCGAGGTCGGGTGGAACTTCGACAACCCGCAGGCGGCGTGCCGTACGGCAGCCGAGCTATCGGATGGCACCGAGCCACGGCCGCTCTATCTGCTCCACCCTCGCAACACGCCGTTTCGCGGCAAACGATTCGGCGCGCCGGTTTACCAAGACAAGGATCGCATCATCTACTCGGTGGATTGTCCGGGCGTTATCGCCGAGTTCCCGCCCGCCTGATATCACGCGGGTGCGCGACAAATTTGTGGGTAACGTGGTTCGGTGTTATGGCCGTCATTCCCGCGAAAGCGGGAATCCAGTTTGGCGTTTGGCGCTATGGACAAGCAGTTCTGCGTCTACATCCTGGCCAGCAAACGGAACGGCACTACGAAGCGCACGGCTGCGCAGAGACCGCAATCGTGCGGGAGAAGCAGCTGAAGAAGTGGCGCCGCGCCGGGAAGATCGAGCTGATCGAAGCTCAGAACCCGGACTGGCGAGACCTCTATGACGAGATCGTGTAGCGCTGGCGGGTCGTAGCGAGCCGGTGCCGTGGATTCCCGCTTTCGCGGGAATGACA
>JACQVA010000062.1 GCA_016210005.1 Deltaproteobacteria bacterium
CCGCTCCGCCCCTGACCACGCAGGCCGCGATCGACGATCGCGATCCCGCCACCATCCGCCGCCATCTTCGCGATGCACTTCGCCCAAACGCACTCAAATGACTTCGCCAAATTTACGCGGACTCAGACCGCCGGCAACACGTACTTCGCAACCAAGGGATCAGCGGAAGGCACCCACGCGAAGTTACACGTCGGCTTACAGAAGCCATCGCGTAGCGGCCGAATCAGATCGAGGGGTGCTGACGTGTCGGTGAAACTCGTGAAGTACAGAGACAGGTAAGAGCTGCCGGAGGGGCCGTTCTCGACCTGAGCGGCGACGACATTCTGGCCAGGGACCAGGTCATTTGAGATGTCGAGGTAGACGCGTGGCCCCGAGCAACCGGTGGCCGAGCTTCCCACGCAACCGCCTTGATTGCAGTTACCGCCCCAATGTCCTTTGAACGCGCCGTTCACCCATACCCATATCCCGTCGTCGCTGTCGAAAGATATGCTGGCGTTTGCCGATTTGATGATGCTGAACCTGCCTCGGTAGAAGCGATTCTGCCTGTTCGGAATGTGTCCTTTGTCGGGAAGGCCGATGGCTGTCCAAGAGGAATCATCGAATGCGGGCTGGTGCCAGGCGTAGCCATCGTTCGGACCTTCACAGTTGCTCGTCGTTGACGACGCGCGCCAGTTGAAGGTCGGGGCAGCAGATACCGTACGGGACGAACCAACCACCATCACGATCACCATGGCGATCACACGAGCGTGGGTGAGCAGCTTCGTCTGTTCGCTCGGTCTGACGCTCATCCATCGTCTATCTGGCATCTTGGCCACGTGCTCAAATCGCGCCGGGTGCGCCCGGCTGCTTGCCATCCGCCTCAGCGCCTGCATGGTCTCGCCCCACCCACGCACGTTATTCTCAACACCCCGATGGTGTGCCGGAGAAGCACGAGAAGTTCGTTAGCACCTGTCCAGGCACCGGCGGTTCGCACGTCATGCCACTGACGTTATCGGCCCCGCGGGTGAAGAGATGGGCGCCCGAGCCGCCGGATACGGTATACCGAAATCGGTAAAGGTTGCAGGTGTTCGCCCACGGGGTGCTCCCCGATGCTGGCCCTTGTCCCGCGCGGTAGATGTAGCCGAGGTCCAAGCTGCAATCGTACCCGGCGCCAGCGAGGGCGCTATAGTCAGCCGAGCCATACTCGACCACGATGTGATCGGTGCTTTTCGAGCACTGCCGCGCGCGGTAGGTACCGGGCACCGGATTGCTGGCGACGATGAAAGCTTCGATCTCGCGCGCGTAGCCGAAGCAAGTGGATGGTGGCGAAAGGTTCGGACCTAGACAGCGCGCCCCCGCAGTGCTCTGGAAGCGATAGACGACCGCCCAGCAGCTTCCCGGGTCATCGATCACCCCGTTGCCGTCGTCATCCACGCCGTTGCAGGTCTCGGGCGGCTTCGCCGTAAACCCGGAGCTGGCTCGATTGTTCCCATCGTTGCTCTCCGGCACGACGCCCGGGCTATCCAAGACCCACTCAATGGTGTGCGAGCCGGGTGTCACCGTCCAGGGGGTAGGCGCTGGAATACTAAATGGGTTTGGACACGTCTCGGCCCTGCTGGTGGAGTAGTACGGCGTGCCGTCCAAGAGGGCCTGAACCTGAAAAGCCGGCGTGGTACCCGACCCAACGCAGTGACCGTTGAGGGAGAAAGCCACGATATCGCCTACGTGCACCGGATTGCTGCCTACGACGAGCGCGATAATGGAGGCGTCGGCCACCAAGTCCAGGGTCGGTGGCGTGGTCCACGAGTACACCCGGTAATTGTCGTTCTCCGAGGTCTCGCCGACTGCGTCGCCCGTATCCAGCTCCCAGCGGATCGTGTGGTCACCCGCGGTGACGGTCCAGGTTCGTGCCGTGTTCGGGTAGTACGTCTGCCCACCCGTAGCCACAAAATCAGACCAGGATTCGAACTCCTGGCCATCGATCAAGACGCGAATCCTGAAAGGGGGCGTCGGACCGCTGCCGTCGTCGTGCCACTGGCCGGCGAAGTAGACCTGATCACCCGCGGTGGGAACCGTGACCTCCTGATAGCTCAAGTTGTACAAGAACGCGCGGTCCATGACCAAGTTCACCGGCTGCTCCGTCGTGTCTACCGTTCCAGCATGCCCACACGCGCGTCTTGCTGGCGCGCGTGGCCAACTCTTTGTCAACCAGCCACCAACCACAACGCCAAGTCGCCACCTTTAGCGTGCAAGACCGCGCCCTTCAGATCCCCGGTTTTGCATGGCCTCTGCCGCCATGAAGCATATGGCACCCTCACCTCCATCCTCTCCCGCAGGTTTGCGGGCGAGGAAG